>NZ_JAJEPW010000008.1:0-78819 GCF_020687045.1 Brotocaccenecus cirricatena | reverse complement strand
CTCAACGACTTTGCCAAGCAGCTTGCCGTCCATAACCGCCGCGCCAACAACTTGCCCATGAGACCCCTCCGCTGGCTTTCACCTAATGAGTTCGCTGTCCAATATGTTTGACAAACCTACATTTCTGCGCTCCGGGTCAAAAAAGTGTATTTCACGTTGACAATCCGCCCTGTGCATAGTAAAATGAGCGTATATACTCCAGTAGCTTAGCTGTATAGAGCGATCGCCTCCTAAGCGGCAGATGGTTCGATTCCTTCGAGCAGTGAAAATTGCATAAATCTTAAAAATGTCTCAGTAGCTCAGCTGGATAGAGCACACGCCTCCTAAGGTTGCGTTACAACGGTCACCTCAAAAAAACTAAATAAGGGATTGCAGTTCGACTTTGGTCGGGCTATAATCATATATCAGACACGTCCATATAGCTCAGCTGGATAGAGCACACGCCTCCTAAGCGTGGGGTCGGAGGTTCAAATCCTCTTATGGACGCCAGTGAACAACGCCGAAAGCCTTTGTTTTCAAGGGTTTTCGGCTTTTCTTATATGAAAAGGCACGAAAAAGCTCTTTCACTGTATGAGATAAAATTCTACTCCAAAATTTGATTTTTGACAACCCCTCCAGAATCGAACGGTTGTTATAAGACAAAATCGCCAGCTAATTTTTAGCAGAAAACGGGCTGTTCTTGCTAATGAAAATGCCCTTCCTGCTAATCAGCCCCAAAATCGTGCCAAAAATCCAGCTAATCAAAAAAGGCGGATGTTTTGAGTACCATGCAGTTATAGCAGATAAAATCGAATATCGTTATATACATAGAGCGTCTATTTGCCCCGCATCGGGGATGGATAGGCGCTCTTTTTTTATGCCCAAAACCATGGGCAAATACAAGAGATTGGAGGTGTTTCATTTGAGCAAGCCTGTTTATACCGCAGACAAGCCGAGCGACTGTCATTACTGCTACTTCTGGACGAATGGCAGAAAGGGTTGCCGTCTGGGTAGAAATAATTGCTACTACTTAATCTCTTTGCCACCGAAACCCAAGTCGGAATGTGATGGCTGTCCCTATGGGCGAGATCACCCGTGCATTGGCTGGTGTACGAAGAAGGTTATGCGTGAAGTGAGGCTTCGTTGATATGGATGTGTATGAACAGGAATACCGCTTCTGCTTTTTTGCCCGATGTCCTTACGAAAAGACGGATACGACTTTCCGCAGCATTCCGCTGACAACAGAAAGTTTTCCGCAGAAAGAAGGTGGTGAAGCCGTGTGAGTTTTGATTATTTTTACGGTCAGCAATCCGATCTATTCACATTCTATCGAGTTCCGAAGGTGTTGTTCACGAACGAGAGGTTCTGGAATATTTCTGCCGATGCCAAGATGCTGTATGGCATTTTGCTTGACCGCATGAGCCTGTCTGCCAAGAATGGTTGGATAGATAAAAACGGTCGAGTGTATATCATTTTTACAATCGACGAAGCGAAGATGGCTCTGAACTGTGCTGAACAAAAGGCTATCAAGCTGCTCAGTGAACTTGAGAAGAAAGCAGGATTGATTGAACGTAAGCGCCAGGGTTTGGGAAAGCCCAACCTGATCTATGTGAAGAACTTTATCTCTGCTGTGGATTCACAACTCTTGAATTGTGAAAATCACAATTCTGGAACAATGGAAATCACAACTCAAGAACTTCCGAAATCACAAGGTAATAATACTGATATTAAAAATACTGAATTTAGTGATACTGATTCTATCTTTCCTTCCGGAAATGGTGGAATGATGGACGAGAATGACCGGTATCAAGAATACTTTGATTATTTCTCGGATCAGCTCAGTATTGATTTGTTGAAGAAGGATTACCCTTACGATTCCGAAATGCTGGATAACATTCTGGAGTTGATCGTTGAAACAGTTTGCACGAAGCGACCATTGATTCGCATTGGTGCAGAGGAACGTCCGGCAGAAATTGTCCGCAGTCGGTTTATGAAACTGAATGTCGAACACATTCGATATGTTATGGACTGCTTCAAAGAGAACACTACAAAGATTAGAAATATCCGTCAGTATATGCTGACTACGATATACAATGCGCCGACGACAATAGACACCTACTACGATGCTCTTGTTCGGCACGATATGTCACACGGATATTTGGAAGGAGGATTTAAGAAATTGAAAATGAAGCGAGAGGAAGGAGAGTGACGAAAAATGTCGAAAAAAGCAACCATCATTGCGGTGGTCAATCAGAAAGGAGGCACTGGAAAGACCACCACCACCGAGAATCTGGGCGTTGGCTTGGCTCTTGAAGGAAAAAAGGTGCTTCTGGTAGACACCGATCCCCAGGCTTCCCTGACGGTCAGTTTGGGCAATCCCTGCCCGGATGATCTGTCTCCGACACTTTCCGATCTGATGGGAAAGATTATGATGGAAAACCCTATTACTCCCGATGAAGGGATTCTTCATCATCCGGAGGGCGTTGATTTGGTGCCGTCCAACATCGAACTCTCAGGTATGGAGGTAGCACTGGTCAATGCCATGAGCCGGGAAACCATTCTCCGGCAATACCTGGATACAGTCAAACAGAATTATGATTACATTCTTCTTGACTGTATGCCGTCTTTGGGTATGCTGACCGTCAATGCGTTGGCAGCTGCCGACAATGTGCTGATACCGGTTCAGGCAGCATACCTTCCTGCAAAGGGTCTGGAACAGCTGCTTGGAACCATCAACAAGGTCAAGAGGCAAATCAACCCGAAACTGAGGATTGAAGGGATTCTTCTGACGATGGTGGACAGCCGTACCAACTACTCCAAAGACATCAGCAATCTGATTCGGGAGAGCTACGGCGGAAAGCTGAAGGTTTACAAGACAGACATTCCCCGATCTGTTCGTGCAGAAGAAATCAGTGCCGAAGGACACAGTATTTTTCAGCATGATCCAAAAGGAAAAGTGGCGGATGCTTACCGAGTTTTGACGAAGGAGGTGTTAAACAATGCAGAGAAAAGGCGCAAACATCAGCTTGAAGGGGTACGATGATATTTTCTCCACCGATCAATCCAGAGCCGAATCTCAGCAGGAGCGAGTGCAGGAAATTCCGCTTTCTGAATTACACCCTTTCGAGGGACACCCCTTCCGTGTGGTTGATGATGAAGAAATGATGAAAACTGCGGAGAGCGTCCGAGATTTCGGAGTTCTCACCCCTGCGATTGTTCGTCCTGACCCCGATGGTGGTTATGAAATCGTTTCTGGTCACAGGCGGCACCGGGCATCGGAGCTTGCGGGTAAGGAAACCATGCCTGCGATTGTTCGTGACTTGGACGATGATGCAGCCATTATTCTGATGGTCGATGCGAATTTGCAGAGAGAGAGTATCCTGCCGAGCGAAAGAGCATTTGCCTACAAGATGAAGTTGGATGCGATTAAACATCAGGGTGAACGGACAGATTTAACTTCTACGCAAGTTGCACAGAAGTTATCCGTGGAGAAAGTTGGAGAGGATGCGGGTGTAAGTAAAGATACCATTCGCCGCTATATCCGTCTGACCGAACTGATTCCGGAACTGCTGGATATGGTGGATACGGGTCAGATCAAATTCAATCCTGCGGTGGAGCTTTCCTATCTGGCAAGTGAAGAACAGAAGGATTTTCTTTCTGCAATGGATTATGCTCAAGCAGCTCCTTCCCTTTCGCAAGCACAGCGAATTAAAAAGCTCGCACAGGAGGGCGAGTGTACGCTGGATGCGATGTGCGAGATTATGAATGAGATCAAGAAGGGAGAGCTGGACAGAGTAACCTTCAAAACGGATTCGTTGCGAAAATACTTCCCGAAGTCCTATACCAACAAGCAGATGGAGGATAAAATCATTCAGCTTTTGGAACAGTGGCAGAAAAAAAGAGAAAAATCTATGGAAAGGTAAGGTGAAAAAATGTTTACACCCAAAAACATTCAGGGTGCTTTGGAAGAACTCTACGACCTTTGCGATCCTGATTATATGGTAGATATGCTCGTAAATTACAGTGAGGAGTTCGATGATATTTCTCCTACGCTTCTGGCAAGGTCGTTCCAGAAAAATGCCGAGATGGTTTGCGAGTACCGAGTATTGTCCTCTGCTGGCGATGGAATCGACTATCAGGGAACGGTACTTCTGAACAGTAGAGCCGTGAGGCTTCTGTCCTGTGTAGAAGATACGAGCGGCAATGAAAAAGTTCGCACGATTCAGAGCAAGGAGCTGTGGTTAGCAGAAGATATGACCTTCTATGTGGTGTCCTGTATGTCCACGATTACGATGGACAAGGAAGAAGCCATTTGTCTTAACGAACACCGCAGCGTAGTTACTACGGTGGAATGCGAGGACAATATTTTTTTCGACATGGGTTCCCTGATTTGCGAACTGGACGATATTTGCTTGTTCGAGCTTTTAGCCGATGCGGATGCGACTATTTATGAACTGTAACAGGTACATGGATGGTCGCTTTTCTTATTTCCAAAGAAACGGAGGTATCGAAACTTGAAAGAATACGATGTGAAGATTACCGAAACCTTGGAGAAAACGGTTACGGTGCAAGCAGAATCTCACGATGCGGCAGAGGAACAGGTTAGAGCCGCTTATTACAATTCGGAGTACATTCTGGACTCCGAAAACTTCACCGGTGTTGCGTTCGGCACGACCGAGGAACGGGAGGTTCAGAAAGAACAGGCAGATACCATGAATGTGTTGCTGGTAAAGCCGTTCATGTATCCGCAGGCTGTGCAGATCGGCTGTGAGCTGGAGGATTTGCAGAAAGCCGTAGGTGGCGATGCCCCGATTCCTCTCTCCACTTTTGGGAACAGAGGGCAGAGCAATATCGGACAGAATTATCTGCGTTCACTGTTTGCAATCGGATTCCAGGGATTCTTGATTATGATCTGCGTAGGCATTTATGCGGTGCTGATTCAGTCTATCGCATTCAGTGATGACATCATCGGTTCTATCTGGGGTGTTATGGGCTACACCGTCCTTTTGTGCTTCACCCTGTTTAAAACCGGTTCGCTTGCGAAGGGTGTATTCAGCGCTCACTAAGGGAAGGAGGAAATTGGTTGGCAGCGTATATTCCCGTACCTCGTGACCTGACGAGGGTAAAAACAAAAGTGTTCTTTAATCTGACGAAAAGGCAGTTACTTTGCTTTGGTGCGGCGGCGCTCATCGGAGTGCCGATTTTCTTTCTGGTCAAAGCAACCGGAAATGTGAGCCTTGCAGCACTGTCCATGATGATCGTCATGTTGCCGTTGTTCTTTCTGGCAATGTATGAAAAGGATGGTCAGCCGTTGGAAGTGGTTGTAGAACACTTCATTCAGACTAAATTCGTTCGTCCCAAGGTTCGCCCTTATCAGACGGACAACTATAGTCCTTGTGCCCATTCTTCTTGGTATAGAGTCATGCCCAATGGTTGACATCGTTGCGTTACAGCAGATACCCTTGTACAATATAGTTAGGAGGGGTTGATCCTATGAAGCTGGTATTGAAGATATTAGCACTGCCGGTGCTGTTCGTTGTAAAAGTGATTTGTATTCTTGGGAATCTGCTTACAAATGTTGTGTCCTATGTGATTGGCATACTGCTTTTGGTTATTGGCGGCTCTGCGATTTACTGCATTGTAAAGGCTTTGTGGCAGTCCTTGCTTATTCTTGTGGTTCTTGGAATTGCGACAATAGCAGCGGTGTTCCTGCTCGTCTGGGCTGTTATGAAAGCCGAGAATATAGTAGAAAGTCTGGGAGCATTTATCAGGTCGTGAGAAATTATTAGAGGAAAGTCACCTTCGGGTGGCTTTTTCTTTTTGGGAAGGAAGTGATGGGAATGGCAGCAACAAGATTGATTGCGCTCCATGTGAATAAAGGAAAGACGGTCGCTCAATGTTTGGCAGACAGAACCGACTACTCACAAAATGCCGCAAAAACCAATGATGGCGAATTTATCAGTTCCTATGAGTGTGATCCAAAGACAGCAGACGAGGAATTTCTGCTTTCCAAACGGCAGTATCAGCATATTACCGGCAGACAGCAGAAGAACAATATCATCGCATACCAGATACGCCAGTCCTTTAAGCCGGGAGAAATCACCCCAGAAGAAGCGAACCAAGTCGGCTATGAAACAGCGATGCGATGGACAAAGGGAAAACACGCTTTCATCGTTGCGACCCACATCGACAAATCCCACATTCACAACCATATCATTTATAATTCCACCTCGCTGGATGCCACACGGAAATTCAAAAACTTCTTTCTTTCCGGTCTGGCGATGCAAAGACTCAGCGATATGGTTTGCTTGGAACATGGGCTGTCCATTATTACACCGAAGCCGTATCGGGAGCGTCAGAAAAGAACCGTTTATCCCAAGAAGCGTACCCAGCGTGACGAATTATGTGATGCGATTGATGCGGTGCTGAAGCAGAAACCAAAGAGCTTTGATGGCTTTGTTCAGGCTCTGGCTGACAAGGGATTTGAGTTCAAGGATGGAAAGCAGCCTGAATTCAAGGGCGAGAATCAGAAGCGTTTCATTCGGCTGCGTTCCCTGGGCGAAAGATATAGCAAAGAGGAAATTCAAGCAGTTATCTCCGGTAAGAACCTGCACAAATCAAAAGGCAGCTCTGCCAAGGCTCCTGCCCCGAAGCAGTTCCAGATGCTGATTGATATTCAGGCAAAGATGGCCGAGGGTAAGACGGTCGGTTATGAAAAGTGGGCGAAGAAGTTCAACCGAAAAGAAGCTGCCCGTACCGTCATTCTTCTGAAAGAAAAAGGTCTGGGCAACTACGATGATTTGACTGCTCATATTGAAAAGCTGTCTGCCCAGTTCGATGCGCTTTCTGATTCTATCAAGGCCGCAGAGAAGCGAATGGTTGAGGTTCAGGCGTTGCAGCAGCACATCAAAAATTATCGCAACACAAGGCAAATCTATATCGAGTACCGCAAGTCTGGATATAGTAAAAAGTTCTTTGAGGAACACCGTCAGGAAATCACAATTCATAAAGCGGCGAAGCAAGCCTTTGATGAATTGCAGATTACAAAGCTCCCCTCCATGCAATCGTTGTATGAGGAGTTTCATCAGCTGGCAGTCCAGAAAAAGCAAGACTACGCTGAGTATCGTCAGATCAGAAAAGAGAAAGAAGAATTGCTGATTGCCAAGCGGACGGTTGAAACGATTCTGAATATCGACCGACAGAAAGAGCAGGAAAAAGAACAAGAGAAGGAAGAAAAGAAGAACTTCCGTTAAAGCAAATAGCCACGGTCTGCACTCCCCCAAAAGGTGCGATCGTGGCTGCTTTTTTGCTTTTCGACTTCGGCGCTTTCAACCATGGGAAAATTTTATTCTACTGTTCTTTTTGGAAACGATTGAAAATCGTGTAGTCATCATCGGCAGATGATGATCAAAGGGGATTGGGGATGCTTCCCCAACAAGCAAATTTGCGAAGATTGTACCGAAGGGAAAATCGAGAAAATGAGTGAACCTGTACAGGTTTACACTGCTTGCCAAGTATGTCTCCTTTCACTTAGCACGATACACTGCAATCCATTTTGCTAAAAGCTCCGAAATGTACAATTTTTTATATTCAGGAACCTCTCCATATTCCATCGTAATATATTTCAACACTATAGAGATCACTTCATTTTCTGAATGCCCTAAAAGTTTGCTAAAATACTGAAGTGCCGCTATATATTTTTTTAATGTTCGTCCGTTAGTTGTAGATGAATTAGGTTTTAGCCCTTCGTAAAGAAGGTGTGCTGCGCCAACCACACTATCAGCGAACCTTCGCTCTCCAAAAGCAGACATGGGTAATATGTCTGCAATCTTTGAAACAGAGATTCCATACTTTTTGTTTTGAAAGCGCATTATGATTAACTGATCTGATGTGGCCAACTCTACTCCAACAGGAGAACTTCCTAGATAAATTAAGATAAAATAACATAAATTTTTATGCTTTTTCTGCCACTCTTGATAGTAATCCAATTTGATTGCTCTTCCAGTAATGCCGTTACCATACTTGTGGTCATACTTTTCTGATCTTTCATCCAACTCCACACGTATTGAGGGGAGACTTTGAGAGACCGCTGACAGTAAAGTAATATCATTGCAAGAAATACGCATTCGCATTTTTAAAAATTCAAAACCAATTGATGAGAATAATTCAATGGTATCTTTGAGTATTTTGCAAAGCAGACTTGCAGGAACGAAAGCTCCGTATGAATCAAATGTTGTTGGGTACTGAGATTCTCGTTCCTCATTGTAGTAGTCAGAAAGCGTTTGAGTGCGCATACAGTGCTGAATAGCAAATACGCAGTGATTTGAAGAAAAATATGGTTTAAATAAGTTTGTTGCCGAATTGATCAAATAAACGGAACGATCTACATGGGAAGAAATTGGCACTGGAGCGAGCCTTTGATACCCTTTGCTTTCAAAAAAATTAATAAATGAGCATTCTAACTTGTGATGAATTTTCAAGTAAGGTGTCTTATTTTCCATGATTCAGTTTTCCTTATCGTTTTGGGATAATAAATTCAAATATATTGTTTGAAGTCGCTTGGCTTCAATAAAAATATTATAGCCAGCCTTCTCTATAAGGGCACTAGTATCTATCCGTGGGTATGTTACATATTTGAGAATTGTTTCGGCCCAATGTGCATTTGAGTCCTCTAATGAGATGAACTGTACAGGGTCAGTCATTTGGGTTTCACGAGATACAGCATCTGAGAACACACACGGTAGGCCAGCAGCTTGCGCTTCAACACCCGAAAGGGTAAGTCCTTCAAACAACGACGGCATTACAAACACATCCATTGCCTGATACCAATAAGGCATATTGGCTTGCTCTCCAACTAAAAGAACCGCATCAGATATTCCTAGTTCGCCGACTCTATTTATAATTGTTGGCAAAAGTTTCCCGTTTCCAATGAGAAGTAACTTCGCATTGCGCTTTTTATCATGTACTTCCTTGAAAATTTCTAGTAATCGCAAATGATTTTTTTGTTCCTGAAATCGCCCAACATGGCCTATTACAAAACATCCTTCAATATTAAGTTTTGCTCGCATGTGCCGCCGAATTGAGGGATTCCATACAAAAGCAGCAGAAGGAATTGCATTTCGAATCAAAGTACCTTTTTCCCCCCAGCAGTCGTCCCCGAAGAAAAATCTGCCAGCCATATCACTACAGCCAAAATAGTGTGTTGCTGTCTGAGGTAGGAGTTTTATAAGAGCCAAGCGATGCTCGTGCTTATCGTCTGGAACAAATCCTGTGCTATGAGCGTGAGCTATTCTGATTGGGAATCCTGCTTTCATAGCTCCCTGCAGAGGATAATATTGTTTAGCCCCATTATGAGTATGGATAATTGAAATCTCTGGATGGACTTTTAGGAAATCTTCCCAAAAAGACACATAGTCTTGCTCACACAAAAGGTCAGATCCAGGGCGATAAAAGATGCGTCCACCTAGCCTCTGAATCTCTTCGTCATAGTCGCCAGAGAGTTTTTTGTTGCATAGAAAATCAAACTGAACAACAGTACGGTCGATATGGCGATAGTAGTTCATTAAAAAAGTTTCAACACCGGCACGGTGCATATAGCTGACCGAATGAAGAACTCTAATCATATTACAGTCTCCTTTCTGTGCGACGGTTATCGGCGCTGCTATGTCCTATTTTTACGAATCATCATAGAAGCTAATGATTCCTTAGATATAAGATGAGAGTAAGTTTCCTTAAATCTTATATTTTTGAAAATGGTAGATGCATTATTGTAATCTGCAAAATACAATTGCATAAGATCCATAATACTATCTAACGGGGATAATTCCAAAAGTGAGATGAGATCTGAAAATGTCCTACAAACCTCATTCACATCTCTAAGCGCAACATTTTGAACAAGAGAGATGTCGGCAAACATAGACTGAGGGTACCATTCAGATTCAAAAAGTGGGACAATTTTCTTATTGGAACCTTCCGTAAATCCAATGCAGCTTCCACCACATTCAGAAAAAAAGGTCTCAACCATTGGAGCAAGGCAGTGTCCCTTTTTCTTGCTAAAAACAGCAAACGTTCGTGTTCCCAACGATAAGTCCTTTCTGTTATTCCGCTTGTTATCCCATAAATATACCTTGTCGAATTTGCAAGTCCCTTGAAATCCCTCTGTTAACATAGCAGCAATTGTCCCGTTGAAACCACAATCTACCAGTAACATTCTCTCCGAAGTTTCAATTTTAGAATAATAGTACTTTTCTGTGGCCTCCTTTTTAGCCGTGAAATCTGCTTGCAGCGAGGCAGAATAATTGCATAGAATTTGTTCGCATATCTGGCGTTGCCCTTTTATCAATTGTTTAAGATGCAGGGGTGATAGTTCTGATTGAATCTGTTGTTTTAAGGCTTTATCAACAACAGTGATGTTGATGTAATCGGAAAGAGTCCCTTCTTCCGGAAGATAGGTGGCATCCAATCGCCCCCAACAATCACTTTCCTGCAAAATATTACATGCAGCTCTGGAGGTAAGCAGATACTCAGATGGAAGTGAAACAGGGAAAAATTGTTTTAATTGGTCATAGGCTTGCTTCATGAGGAAGCCGTCCCGTGAGGCAAAATAAATGGATTGATATGTTGAGTTTTGCTGAATATCCTTGTTGTTTAAGAGAAATAGTCCTATGTGCAATAACATTGGATATAGGAGCATATGTGCAAAAAATTCCAAAGAAAACGCAATGTGAGTACCAGAACATAGGAAGTTGATAGCTGTTCCGTAAATGAAACTTTCATACAGAGAATTACCGAATAGGGAGAGTGTTTCCTTTCCCCCGTATTGGTTAATTATCAAGTCCCGATTGCTTGGAATATGGACAGCTTTCATCCCAAGCAAAATTGCCGGCGAGTAATCATTCTTTATGCTATCTCCAATATGTAGGTAATAACTATTTGGTACCGATGGTGTCTGGTTAAGCATTACTTGAAAAAGGGCTCCTGTTCGCTTCACGGCTTTTTGCTCACACGAAACTAAGATAGTTGAAATCTTGGTATATCCGCACTTCTCAAGAATTTTTAGCAACTGAGAAGCTGAGTAGTACATATCACTGATGACAATAATCGGCTTTCTGATGCTTTTTGTGTATTCAAATAATATTTTCCCGACTGATTTTTGTGTAATATAGGCAAGATCAAATTCGAATTCTTTTTTAGCAAATTCCTTCGCCAAATAACTTGAAAGTCCCTTCTTTTTGACAACATACTCCCAAATTTCAGATAAAGACAGAAAAGGATTGTCTAGGATAGTCGGTGCATTGAGGCGTTCATGCTCAATATCAATATGATAATCTAGTTTGATGCGTCTAGCAAAAAGACGTAACATATCCTTGGTATGCAGGACAGGTCTGCATACCAAGGTGTCAAATAAGTCAAAACTTACAATTTTTACGGTTTTACTTGAGATTTGTTTTTTGACCGCATTGATGATATCATCCATATTCTCATGTCCATTCAGAAATAGCTTTCTTCGAGTGTGTCCAGCCAATATCTCGACGATATTGGTTGGGAAGGCAATGTTTACAAAATGCGAGAGGCCGAGTGGCAAAGTGAGCATAATCTTCAAAAGAATGTACATCATCCAAGGAAATGCTGTCTTGCTCGCAACATCCCAATTGTTGATTGAAAGTTATGTTAAAGTGTTCGGCGTTTCCAGCGATGGGGCATGGGAAAAGCCTTCCGTTTTTAATAAGTACATAACGAAGCTTCATTTTGCAGTTAGCCAGGTTGTTCTCAGAGTCACCTTGTCCGTCAATACTCAAGGGGTAGAGATTGAAAGACTTGATTGTTTCTTCAGGATGAAATTTCAAATTAACATTGTACTGTTGTGCCAAGCGTTTGATCTCATCCTCATTGAGCTTTATAGGATATCTTGTTACACGAACAAAAATATCATTATTTCTGCAGGAGTTCCAAAACTCTTCGGACATACCGGTAAGAAGAATACCATTAGTTTGAAGCGTTATTTTTATTTCGGGCATTGCTTTACGGGCGAGGCACTGAAGCTCCGCAATTTCCGGATGGAGTAGCGGTTCTCCACCCATAATTTTAAGAGATTTACAATGTCCATTAAATATTAGATTTGCTCTTTTTAGCTGAGACGAAAAATCTTCTTTTGCTATGTAGGATTCCTTTGCAAGAGGAGAAAAGTGAGTACAGGAAGCGCAATTTAAGTTACAGTGCTCTGCTACTTGAATTTCCAAATGTGGAATAAAGTCGATTACATTCACAGAATAATCCTCCTATTATCAATCTGTACGAATACAGATATTAGTATCAAACTCTGGCAGATAGCGGACTTTGATCTCTGTACCGTACATTTCTGTAAGATTCTCTTCTGTCATTAGTTCGCTTACTTTGCCATGCAAAAATTTTTCACCTTTATAAAGCATTGCCACATGTCCTCCCAACATGTATGCGTATTCTGGATTGTGGCTTGTCAAAATGATTGAATATCCATTTTGGTTTAACGACTTGAGCATCTGTATGACCTTATATTGGTTACTATAATCAAGAGCCGAAGTCGGTTCGTCCATGATGATTAATTTGGGCTGTTGAGTAATAGCTCTGGCGATGTAAACAAGTTGTCGTTCACCACCGCTAATTTCGCCCATTAGAGAATCCTTCAATTCATATATTCCTAGTTGCCTCAAGCTTTGTGCTACCAAGGCATAGTCTTCTTCAGTTGGCTGTGCGAGGAAAGATTTGTGTGGATTACACCCCATCAATGTGAATTCCTCCACAGTATAATCAAAATTAAGCTGTGATAGTTGAGGAACATAAGCGACGGCTGCAGCGTATTCCTTTGTAGTATAATTCTGGAGTAATTTCCCAAGCACTTGAATTTCTCCAGAGTATCCAGATATGTTTCTTAGAATACAGTTTAACAGGGTTGTTTTTCCCGATCCGTTAGGCCCAAGAATTGTTAAAACATCGCCCAGTGGAACAGTGAAACTGATATTCTTCAAAACAGTTTTTTTAGTTTTATAGGAAAACGATAGTTTTCCAACGGACAGTGCCGCAGCAGAATTTTCTACTCTTTCCATCTTCTCACCATAATAATTGCAAAAATAGGAGCACCGACAAGCCCTGTAATGACCTCTAGGGGAAGTTCATACGGTAGTATTGTGCGTGCTATCGTATCTGATAACAGCAACGCAATTGCTCCAACTATAATATTTAATGGCATACTATATCTGTTATCGTCTTTGATTATCCATCGGCAAATGTGAGGAATTATTAAGCCGATCCATGCAATTGTGCCTGCAATACACACAGATATTGCAGTTGCTAACGTGGCGACCAAGATAATCAAAAGGCGTTCCTTCTCCAAATCAACGCCTAACGCCTTTGCTTCTGCGTCACCAACAGACAGAAGATTAATACGCCATCGCAGCAAGTAAAGAACCACAATACATACTACAAGAAAGGGGCCGAAGAAAAGCACATCGTTCATTGAGACTTTGGCAAGACTTCCCATTTACCATTCCAAAATAGCGCCCAACTGAGATTCATCGTCTGCAAAAAAAATTAAAAAACCAACAACAGAACTCATAAACCGACCGATGATAACACCTGAAAACACTAGCACAACATGGCGGTTCTTCTTGGTTATGATTGATAATAAAACAGCCAAAGAAACGCTGGCAATTCCGGATATAAAAGCAAAAAACATTTGGGTAGATGCACTTAGTCCCAATAGAATGGCGACTATTGCACCGACACAAGCTCCAGATGAAACCCCTAGAATATCTGGAGAAATAAGCGGGTTTTGGAACATACCTTGATATGCAGCACCGGAGCTTGCTAATGCGGCACCAATTAAAATGGCGCAAAGGATCCTCGGCAATCGCAAATTCATTACAACCAAGCTTTGAGAGCTATCTCCTTGCCCAATAAGGGAAGAAAATACTTTCCCAACAGAAAGGTTGTAGCGACCGGCGCAGAGCGCAAATAATGCCACCCCAATCAAAAAGATTAACCCGCAAAATAGAATGATTCGTTTTTTTCTCAAGGTACATACTCCTTACCGGTTCAATGATTTAGGACAATATTTTTGGACAAACACACTGTGCACAAGGGCTATTTTCTGTAGAGTATATTTGGGTGATTACTTTTTGGTGGGCATCGCTACAAAGAATATCCTGCACACTTTTTCCCGAAGACAAATACTGTTCCCCTGGAACGAAAAAGCATGGGCTTACCCGAAGATCTGCGCCAATTACGCAAGAACATTTCGCCTTATCGCAGGGAAGCGTAATACCCTCAGTCCCTGAATAAACCTTTAGAATATAGTCAAAATCTGCACCATTCCTTGACAGAAGATTTCCCATTTGAGCAGAATACTCACATTTAATTTCATCAACGATGCAACATAGATGCTTATAGTCAGCATCGGATATATGCGAATTATGGCAAAACTCATCGTTTCGTCCAAACGACGTAGTACTACTCGTATCTTCTGGAATAAAGCTGATTTTGGTCAACTCATTTTCTATTGCAAAGTCTATAATTGCCTTCAAATCATCAATATTCTCTGGGAGGACGAGGCATCGGAGATTAATTGCTACTGAGGGAGATTGCCTATGTAATAGTTGAATGCCTTGCATAATTGTTTTCAGCCCGTCAATTCCTCTAATCTGTCTATATATTTTAGGATCAACAGTATCCAAAGATATAATGACCGTAGAAAAAATATTTCCGATTTGTTCAGCATATTTTTTTAGCAATATTCCGTTAGTATTCAGCTTTAACTTAAGGGATGGATATTCTTTGTGTAATTTTTCAACTAGGGGAAGAAGCTGGTCGGCTACGACCAGACATTCTCCCCCAGAAAAATACACAGTTTTTAGTCCCTGGGGAATAAGCATAACAATATTTTTATACAGCAAAGCATTGTCAATTGTTTTTGGGGTTTGAATCTTCCAATAATCACACATTCTACACCTGCTGTTGCAGCCATCCGTATATTCAATGTGAAGCGTTTTACAGGAAGTTGAACGCACCATAAGTTATCCCTCCTATTACCAGCACTTTGCTGATAGTATTATTTGCTTTCGTTGCTGGTCAGAATAGCTTCAGCAAGTTCTCTGGATACAGTCACATCTGCCACATCCTTATAGAATGTGATGATTTCTTTTGCCATGTCGATATCACTGAACAGTTCGGGATAAACAACTGTAGCGCACCACAAAGTAACCAAGCCGATTTCACAAGTGCCAACGCTCCAGTCAGAAACGCTAGTGGGAATCACATATACTCTGTTGTCCTTGATGGCAGTAAGAGTATCACGGTATTCTCCAGACATAGCTTCCTCATATACGGAGTTTCTGTAATAACCACCAACAAAAATGATATCCGGATTTGCGTTAACTAACTCTTCACCGTTAATATGTACGCCGCCCTTTGTTTCGTGAAGATCCATATCTTTTGTGATAACGGAACCACCGCTAGTAGCAATCCATTCAGAGTAGATATGACCTGCTGCGTATGTAGTGAGAAGATTGCTATCCTCATACTTAGCACGAGAATAATACGCTGTAAAGGACTTGGTCTCACCATCGTTAAGTCTTTCTGCAATAAGAGTTTCGCATTTTTCAATGTATGCCAAGCATTTGTTGGAACGCTCGGTCACATCCAGGATTGTTCCAAGAAGCTCAATGGATTTCTTTGTACCTTCGACAGTATCAAAGTCGAGACATACAACTTTCATACCTGCATTTTGATATTTTTCAATTTTATTAGTGTCCTTGACAAAAACAACATCCACATTGGCTTCAAGCATTTCTTCAACAGAAAGATCATCTTCACATTTTCTTACCGTGGAGAGTTCAGGATAGAGCTGATAAGCAAATGTAGTTTCATCAGTATAGTCGGTAGTGCCAATCAAAAGAGCACCTTTGCCCAAAGTAATGATTGCTGCCTCGCAAGTCGAGGACTGACAAGCTATTTTATCGATATTTGTCGGCAGCTCGACAGTATTACCAGCCATATCGGTAACGGTAATGGTTTTTCCACTTTCCACGTTATCGTTAGATGCGCAGCCTGCAAAAGACCCCAACACAAAGACTACAGCCAACAAAATTGCAACTATCTTTTTCATAATAATTATGACCTCCAAGCGTTTGTTTTTTCATTAGAATTTACTAATCGTATACCCAATAAGTATTACAGTGACTTAAATCTGCTGCTGTCGATGTGAGATCCAAACGGCAACAGGGCTATCTTTGCAAATTTGAAAAACTGCAGTCCAAATGGGATGCCAACAATGCTGTATATATCATGTTACCCGTCCAAAGCGAGGCGGACGAGGCACCTCGAAACATATTTCCAAACAAGCTCATAAGCTATCCTCCTAGCCAATAAAGCATCTTCATAATTATTTGAATAGCTCAAACTTGAAACGGAAGGGAGCAGTTGATGGCATCTTTACTACTGCTTCACCTACGGACAACGATGTTAAATCCCAGTCCTCTACTGTAAATCCTTCTCGTTTTTCATAATGAATATTGCCATTTGCTTCTGCAAAGGTTTCTAAAATCATGTTTCGCCCCATGAGCTGACTAATATATTCTCTGGTGTTGTAGTCGTTCTGTTGGAAGGCAAATACAGAAGAAAAACCCGACACCGCATTTCGGGCCTTGGTCTCATTTTCGTAATTTGCATTTAATTGGTCAATGCTTTGTAAACCAGCAAGTATTTTTACGCCAAGGCCACGGCCAAAATTGATGCCATCTTCCAAGTGTCGCAGATTAGGCAATAGTTTTAATTCATCTGCAATTAAGTACACATTGCCTTGCGTTGCGGTACGACCAAGTGCCTCTTTTAATGCAAGATCAAAGAGCAAGGTGTAAATAGGAGAGAGAACATCGCCTATTGCAAGATCGTACTCAATAAATGCGGTTCGTCCATTCTTTTGACGAATAAACTTACGCATAGAAAAATCACCATCTTCAGCGAATACGCCGGTGAATACATCCCGGACAACAGAGTACATCTCGGATAAGACTCCTTGTGCTTGGGAGCCGGACTTACTTCCAATATATGAAGCAACCGAAGCCAGATCTCGGTGTTGCCCCAAAAGCTCTCTCAAATCATCAGGAGAAGAAGAGTCGATATAGTCTTTAATATCTCGGTTGTTCGGAACGACGCCATTTCGAACCAAAGCTATAATTATTGAGGCCACCAAATCTTGAGCGGCAATCGGAAAAAATGGGTTGCTACTATTTTTTTCTACGAGTTTAGCAAAAAGAGACTTGCAGATTTCTTGGACGTTTTGTGAAACAGAAACATAATCCTTGCCCTCAGCAACTATTTCTTCATATATGTTCCATTTCTCTGATTGCTTGCGATATTGAGCAGAATTTCCTATAAGGATATCGCCTTTTGAAAAGAACTTTTTATGGAAGTCACCTTTGCTGTCAAAGCCAAAATGACATCATCTGCTGTCATTTTGGCTTTGAGCTGTTTTACTATGTGGTAAAACAAGTTCGTTTTACCACTCCCCGTTCCACCAACAAGTAAAATATGTTTACTTAATACTTCGTCCGAAATCCCAAAGGCGCACTTTTGCCCTTGAAAATCACCTTGGATTCTTATGACTGACTTTAGTGTATCAGGCGGGGGGGCATTCTTTTCAAGTAAACCACCATATACTACTTCATGGTTAATAGGCATACCGCTCCTCCTTTATACCTCATAACAATGTATGGCTACTAATATTTTATATTATACGCCACAATTTTATAAATTTCAACAAATTATTGTTGATGTGCGAAGAATTTCTTTGCATATCTATAGTTTTTATCAGTGGATTTAGAGTTGCCATCTGATTTCTATTCTATTCAGATGTGAAGCAATGTGAAGTTGTCCTTTTCACATAGTAAAAAGGGTGCACCGGCAAGTGATATACTCCGATGCATCCTTTCACACTTTTTTCACCTACTCTGTAAGGTTTATGACAATTTTCCTCTTTTTGGCCGCCAGCTCTGCATATTGAGCTGCGCCGCCCCAGGAGTGCGTGATGTATGCCACCACATAATCAGCCTGCTTGAGTAGCCAATGATTCCGCCAGTCGATGGCAAAACGTTTGGGTACGGTTTCTATTCCCTCTGGGTACATAGTATCCGAGTAGTCTTCAAAGCGGGCCAGATCGTCCTTCCGCTCCGGTGGTAAATATGCCAATACAACAGCATAGGTGATGTTTGCATAT
The DNA here is from genome assembly GCF_020687045.1 of Brotocaccenecus cirricatena. Lineage (NCBI taxonomy): Bacteria > Bacillati > Bacillota > Clostridia > Eubacteriales > Oscillospiraceae > Brotocaccenecus > Brotocaccenecus cirricatena. The sequence goes on along the minus strand of NZ_JAJEPW010000008.1, from coordinate 60,593 downwards.
TGCTCCGCAAGCTCCCGCAGGACAGAGCGAACTATGCTATCAAATGCCCCTTGATTACCGACATAGAACATCGTGATATCATAATGAACAATCAAGTCCTCCAGACAGCGTTTCAAGGCTGGTCGTACGGAAACAGGACACTGACGGTGCCCGAAGAAGGTACAGCACTTTCCCGTCATCATAGCGACCCCTTTCAAAAAAGTCTATCCAGTTGAGTATGACCTATACAAGCGATTGATGATCGACTCCTTTATTGCAGTTCCAATTGCACCGAAACCTACGGGCTTTTTAGTGGTTCGGAACGCTAAAAAGTTTGTTAATCAAACCAGCTTTTTGAAAATGGTATCCTATGTGATTGGAAGCACCATCTTGGAAATGCAATTAGCAGAAAAATGATGGTCGCTCCCAAACATATTCAAAACCCCAATGAAATTGTTATTAAATTGTTTGGCTCGATAGAAATTTACACATCCAGAGGTGTCATTTACGAGGAACAAATAAAGTCCCCAAAGCTCTGTAAGCTCTTGGTGTACCTGCTTCTGAGCAAGAAAACATTACATCAGCCCATGAAAATCGCAGATAGCCTGTGGCCTGATGATGAGCGTAACAGCGAAAAAATTTGCAGCAATCTCAGGGGATTAGTATATCGGTTTCGCCGCACATTTCAGTTGATCTCGGATGAAGACTTGATTGTCAGTACACAGGCCGGGTATCGTCTGAACCCTAATTTGAAAATCATAACGGACTTCGCTCAGTTTGATAAGCTCGGCAAAGAGGCTTGTTAAGCTCCAGGAAAAGTGCGTCGTATGGAACTGATGAAACAAGCTATCAAACTCTATAAGGGGGAATTTTTGCGTCTACTAATATTACGACGGCAGCATAACTAATGGAACAGCAGAAACCGTGTATGCTATTACATTAAGAACATCTGCTGATCGTGAAACGCAGTAATGCTGCGTGTGAATCATAATTGTGGGCTGGCAGATAAACCCTACCAGCCTTTGTCTTTATGTTCACAATTACAACCTTGAAGCAGGTGAACTTTTACAGTCTAATTATTAAGAAATGCACAGTGTCAAAAGATAGTTGTTTTATACTTGTCTCAATCTCTCCTAATAGTTGTTCATTTTAAGTAAAATATAGCCGATAGAGTGTCGGAGGCGATTTGGTTAAATATCAATCGCCGCTTTTTTCAAAAGTTTTTAGAAATACTGCGCATCGTACTGGTGGACTTTTTCTGTAAGGAAATAAAGAACTGATATTCATATATCGCCATAATCAATGTCGTTATCGTAGGCGTGGAGGTCTCTCTTTAGGAAATCTGCTTTACGAATATACATCGGATTTACCAGCACCCCTTTTTCATGGAGCAGGCTGAATTCGTAGTCTAATAATGCTGCCGGTACATAGAGCATTTTAGCAGTTTCAAAAAATGTGTGTTCCGAAAGGCATTCCAGAACTTCCTCATCTTCTAACAGAAGCTCTGCCGCAAAGAAGTTTGCTTCGTTTTCTTCGATTGATCTATCATCAAACACTTCCATTTCTTGAAAGCCGTGCATCATGGCGATTTTCGTATGCAGGACAGCGTGTCCTAATTCATGTGCGACTAAGATACATTCAAGGATACCGTTCACATTGTGATCTATCACGATATTCTTCTGTCTGGACTGGTAATAGAAGAAGCCCTTCAATTTCTTCTGTAAATCGTAATAATGGATTTTGATACCTAACAGCTGACACAACTCGTAAGGGTCTCTGGTGTGATATTTTCGCACAAGCTTATCGACAGTTTCAATGATATGCTCTGCCGTTTTCATTTGCTTCACCTCCGAATCGCACACAGAAAACAGATTCTGTGCTTGAGGATTTTACTCTTTATCTTTATGCTTTCTGTATTTCTTCGGAGTGTACTTTTCCCGTGCTGTTTTCTTAGAGTCCATATAGACTGACATAATCGCCTGGAAGAATACATCTTTTGCGTCCTCGTCCAATTCTCCACCGGCAAACAGAGAATTTACACGACCCAGCACTTCCTGAGCTTCTTTTGCTCCCTTTGAACCGAAGTTTTCCTTTGCCTCTAAAATAAACATATCCTGATCTATATGGCTCTGGCTGTCTGTTTCAGATTCATCCAAAAGATAGGACACAGAGATATGCAGCGCTTCAGCAAGCTTTCTGATGTTGCTTTTTCTGGGGAGCGTTCCGAGTTGCTCATAAGTGTAAAGGGATCTTTCGGAGATGCCGGTCATCTGGGCAAGCTCCGTTTGAGATAGGTTCATAGCCAAACGAGCTTCTTTAATTTTTTCTCCAAATGTCATGGTAGTGTCCTTCCTTTCAAAAAATATTTATTCGTAACTTCCGATTATTTGTTGACAAACTTCTGAAAGATGTTATAATGAGAATCACAACAGAAGTTTTAATTCCGCTTAATTATATGTCGGAACTTTTATAAAGTCAAGAACTTCCGGTTTTTACTTCTGTTTTTTAATCATATATCGGAAGTTATAGTCATTCTTGTCCCATGGTATTTGTTTCCCTTTAGCCAAGTGACAGGAGTTAGAAAGGAATTCTTATTTTATGGATTAGGCTGAAAGGAGATTCTGAATGAGCAGATATAATACACAGGTATTAAGCAATATTCGAATGCTTTGCCGGATGCAGAACATTGACGAGAAGGTTCTGTACGAAAGAGCAAAGCTGATTTTATCCATATATCGAGAGGTGTGCTGGTCTACCATTGATCGTGCAAATGATGTATGTGATACCCTTATTTGTACTTACGGTGATAGTTTAGATGGTGCGTTGATTTATCTGGAGAACTTTGCTCCGGATGAAGCGAGAGAACGATTTGAAGAACGCATTCGTAGCTTATTCGAGACAAAGTGGATCATTGAACTGGTAGATATGGCTATGTTGAAAATCAGAGAATATCCAGATAAAGGCGCTCTGTACTGCGAGATTATCTCAAAAGCATATCTCAATCGCTTCAAGTACAAGGAATCAGAAATGCTGGAGGTTCTGAATATGGAACGCAGCACCTACTATGATCGAAAGAAGGAAGCGATACTGTTATTTGGTATGTCACTTTGGGGAACAGCCATTCCTAAATTGAAAGATTTCCTGGAAAGTGCCAGGGAGGAAGAAGCCTTGTGTTATTGTGAGTGCTAAGACAGGATTTTAGTCCGACTAAAATCCGATGAAAATACGACGGTTTCCCTACTGAAAGTCCGACTTGTCCAGTGTTAAAATGGCTATGCTGGGAGATAGCGGCATAAAATTGAATAGAGAGAGTTACGCCTCGTGCCTGTAATGGGTACGGGGCTTTTTTATACCTGCCTATCTTCCTTCATTTTAACACAAAGGCATGAACGAGAGCTTGGAGTAATTTACTCCGGCTCTTTTTTTATGCCTGCAAGGAGGACGGGCAGATGGCAAAGGGCATTGAGAATCGGGCACGATCTCCTCCCTCTGTTTTTGATTTTGCAACTTCAAAAATTCAAAAACACGGAGGAACGAAAATGTATTACGACTTGGTTGAAAGCGGAAAAAGAATTAAAGCATTGAGAAGAAAACATGGGCTTACACAAGAACAGCTTGCGGAGCAGTTAGGTGTTGCCGCAAACACCATTGCACGGATTGAAAACGGCAACAGAGGTATCTCTATTGATTTGGCAATCGAATTGGTTGTGCGCTTTGATACAACCCTTGATTACATATTTTTAGGTCGTGAATAACCTCGAAACTATACCTACGAGGCAATAAAAACTTGCATGAGGAACAGGTACAATTTAGATACAGCCAAAGAAAATCGGCTGCTTGATCCTTGAAAACTGAATACACAGTCATCGAATACGTTCCTGTTGCCGGTGCGAGAGCATCAGCCACATCAGCGGTACGCCGTGACGTATCGGACAGAGAAACAGAACGACTTTCTTCTATAAATTAAGTAGTTGTCTCTCTCCCGATGCCAGCGATCAATACTGGCTTGTAAATATTGGGTTGCTCCCAATACGGCCATGAAAGCAACAGGATTAAAGCTACTTCTCTACGGAGCTGGCGGAGAACCCGGCAGAGGTTAGATTCCTATGGAACTGATTCGCAATCAGTCGTTCGGTGATTCCCTGAGGGCGTAAGCCCTCTTTCCCAGGGGTGCGTGGCAAATATGGGACACATAGACTTTTGGACTGACTGCCTGATTCCTTTCGGGCAGTCAGTTATTACATACCCAACGAAAGGAGGTCATGGCACATGATGAAAGAAAATTGGGTATATTGCCGTGGTGATATTTATTGCGCCAATCTGGACCCGGTAGTTGGGTCGGAACAAGGCGGCATCCGTCCGGTTATCGTCATTCAGAACGATACCGGTAATAAACACGCTCCCACATTGATTGTGGCAACGGTCACCACCAGAATCCATAAGAAAGCGAATATGCCGACGCACTTTGTTATTTACGACAATCCTGCATTCAAAGAAGCGTCCGTTGTTCAGCTGGAACAGATTCGTACCATTGATAAAAGCAGGATTGATAATTACTTAGGTATGGTATCTGCCGCGTCCTTGTAGATGGTTTTTAGCTGGCTCTGCGACTGCAAAATAATAGAAGCCGATATCTCACGGCTTCGGATGGTGGCAATCAGCTTATCGAAGTTCGGTATCTGGCCGATGTTGGCAAACTCGTCCAGGATCAGACGGACATGGACGGGCAGCCGCCCGCCGTAGAAGTCATCCGCCTTGTCGCAGAGCAGATTGAAAAGCTGACTATACATGAGGGCGGCCACGAAATTGAAAGTGCTGTCCGTATCCGACAGGATCACAAACAATGCCGTCTTTTGGTCGCCCAGGGTATCCAGTTCCAGTTCGTCATACTCCATCAGGTCCCGCAGCTCCTTGATATCGAAGGGAGCAAGCCGGGCACCGCAGGAAATGAGAATGGATTTTAAGGTTTTGCCGGCGGCTAATTTGTACTTTTTATATTGCCGCACCGCGAAGTGGTTGGGCTTGTCCTTTTCCAGCTCCTTGAACGCGATATCCACGGGATTTTCAAAGGTTTCGTCATCTTCTCTGGCTTCACTGGCATTGATAAGGTCCAGAAGTGTGATGAAGTTCTTTTCTTCCTCCGTGGCCTCGTACCAGATGTAGCCAATCAGTGCGGAATAATAGAGGCGTTCCGCTTTGACCCAGAAATCTTCCGAAGATTTTTCGCCTTCGCCCTTCGTGTTCATAATCAGGGCGTTCACCAGCTTTAAGATATCTTTCTCTGACCGGATGTAGGCAATAGGGTTGTATTTCATGGATTTTCGGAAGTTTATCAGGTTGAGGCACTTGATACGGTATTTCTTCCGTTCCAGGAAAGTGCCGATCTCCGGCAGCAAGGTCCCTTTCGGAACAGTTTTGTCAAGATAGAAAACGGAGATATTACAGATAATTTTCACGTTAGAAATTAGCGGCTCTTACATCTTCACGCATCAGGCGTTTCACCTTATCTTCCAGCGTGTCCTTGCTCTCCTTGCTGAAATGAACGCAGACAACATAGGTGGTGCCGCCTATCCTCATGTTGAACGTTCCTGCCGGAATTTCCTTGTGTTCCTTTGCTGTGTTTGGCGTTTCTTTCATTCAATACCTCCCAAATTAGGTTCTGAAAATCAAGAGGTCATTTTGACCACTTGATTTTGTGTGTATGGCAACTGCTGCACGGCGTGACCAACAGCTCATTTTACGGAATTTGCCCTGCAAAGTGGGGTGGTTCGTTTTGAACCACCCTACATCAAGTGACAAATGTTAAGCATGGCTGCAATCTGTTCCACGGTGTATGTGCGCGGTTCCGGCAGTGACTTTTTCTCTTTCTTGTCCATAGTAACCTCCATGTATTTGCCTTGTCATTTTGACTAAGGGAGTGAAGAATGGCAGTAGCAATCGGCTTTGGCTGGGTGTCCTCTTGCTAAGAATTTGCTAATAGGACCACCCAACGGACACATAAAACTGCGTCAGAATAGGTGTTTTGCACCATAAAGTTCGTTTACTACAAGTCATTCTGCGTAAGGGATGATATTGGAAGTTACATCCGAACCGTGTATCACATGGTAAGCCATACTCCTAAGGGGAAGGCCGGGGGTTCGAATCCCTTTTGGCGCGCCAGATAATAACGCCGAAAGCCTTTGTTTTCAAGGGTTTTCGGTTTTTTTATTGAGCAGCAAAAGAAAAAATAATCAAGCTTCGCTTGGAGAGGTTTTTCTCTTTTATTGCTGCAAGGGAATCATGGTTCGTGTATTTCGTATCGCTTTTATTATACAGTAAAATCAGCGGTTTTGTACAGTAGCCGAATTTTTGGGTGATTAGCGGTATTCCGTACGGTTTGTGTAGAATGACCGCTGTTAGTCTGAATTATTTTTTTCGTACATAGCAATAGCAAACTCAAGCATCTGTTTTCCGGCTGAATCAGAAGCCACTTCCTCAAGCTTTTTTGCAAAATCTTCATCTTCCAGTGAGATTGTCACTTGGGATTCAGAATCCGATTCATCAGAGCGGATAAGAAGTTTTCCAATCGCTTTTGCCGTATCAATTCTTACGCTGTCCTCCGGCGTTTCGTAATAGTCCTGTATCGTCCCCAACTGGCGGTGGGCGGTATCCTTTGCCAGGCTTACATAGTCATGCCCGTTAATCGCCAGTTTCTTTGTGATAGAGAAATGTCTTAGGCTGCGCAAGCCGCTTCCCGGGGTCAGATGTACGAATTCTCCACCGTCACCACGGCGAAGTAGCGGCCGTCGTCCATGGTGCGGACCAGAGCGCGGATTTTCTCCGCCGCCTGGGCGGCGGTGAGCTTTTCGTCAAAGGGCACCACCGCGTCAAACACCAGATTGGTGTGGGTGGGACCGGCCACCACTCGGAAGTCGTGGATGGTGATGGCGGGGTCCACCTGCTTCACCAGCTCCGCCACCCGGCTCCGCAGGGGGCCGGTCAGGCCGTCGTCGGTGACCACCGGGTCCATATGGATCACCGCCTGGCAGTTCAGCTGGCAGGACAGGTCCATTTCGATGTTGTCCACCACGTCGTGGAGCTCCAGCAGGTCCCCGTGGGCCGGGACCTCCGCATGGAGGGACACCATCACCCGGCCGGGGCCGTAGTCGTGGACCACCAGGTCGTGCAGGCCCAGAATCTCCGGATGGGACAGGACAATGGCCTGAATCCGGTCCACAAATTCCTTTTCCGGCGGCTGGCCCAGCAGAGGGCTGATGGTCTCCCGGGCGGATTTGACCCCGGAGAACAGGATGAAGCCCGCCACCACCAGGCCCACCCAGCCGTCGATGTCCAGGCCGGTCCACTTGGCGATGAGCATGGCCAGCAGCACGGCGGCGGTGGCCGCCGTGTCGGACAGGCTGTCGGCGGCGGTGGCCTCCATGGCGGCGGAACGGATTTTTTTGCCGATCCGCCGGTTATACAGGCACATATACAGCTTCACGCAGATGGACACCGCCAGGATCACCAGGGCGATGACGCTGAAATCCACCGCCGCCGGGTGGAGGATTTTCTCCACCGAGGACTTGGCCAGCTCCACGCCCATCAGCAGAATCAGCCCCGCCACGATCAGGCCCGAGACATATTCCAGCCGCCCGTGGCCGAAGGGGTGCTGGGGGTCCGGCTTTTTCCCGGCCAGGCGGAAGCCCAGCAGGGTCACCACCGAGGACCCGGCGTCGGACAGGTTGTTGAAGGCGTCGGCGGTGATGGCCACGGAGCCGCTGAGGGTACCGGCGAAGAACTTCCCGGCAAACAGCAGGATGTTCAGCCCGATGCCCACAAAGCCGCACAGCTGGCCATAGGCCCGGCGGACCCGGGGGTCCGTGACGTTATCCCGGTCCCGGATGAACCAGCGGGAGAGAAGCTCCATCATGTCACGCCCTCCCCGGAATGGTCAGGGTCATCTGGCAGCACAGGCGGTCCAGATCCTCGTCGGTGGCGGCGGGCAGACGCAGCTTGCCGCCGCAGTCCTGGCAACACAGGTCCACGGAGTCCCGGTGGACCTGGATGCCGTAGCGGGTGCTGCCGCAGCGGCAGCGGATGCCGCCCCGGGCGGCGATGTCCTTCAGCTCCGACAGCACCTCATACATAATAATGTTGTCGGTGAAGGCCTCCGGGTCCTCCGCCTTCTCCTTGGCGGCCCGGACGGCCAGCTGCTCCATCTGGGCGGACACTTGGTCCTCCTGGCCCACATAGCAGCAGATCTGCCTGGTCTTGGGGCAGGCCAGGCCGATGCCCCGGCCCCGCAGCACTGCGTCGGCGCTGCACTCGGCCTGGTGCGTTTCGCCGCACAGGCCGCAGGGCACCCACAGGCGGAAGCGGGAGCCGTCGGTCTCGATGAGCATGTCGGACTGGCCGCAGGGGCACTCGATATGGGCGGCGGCCGCCGCCAGGGAAAAGGCGCTGCGCCGGGCCATGACCGCCCGTCCGCATTTGGGGCAGATATAGCCGAAGCTCCTGGTTTCTTCCATGATGATCCCTCGCTTTATAGTAGTCTCCTCAGTGTACCACACCCCCGGTTTTCCGTCAACCAACTGCGCCGCCGGATAGCCTGTGCAGGCTGGGTTCATAATAAATGCTGGGGCCAGGCATCCGCCTGGCCCCAGCATTTATTTTATTACAGAAGCTGAAATCATGACGCAAGCCGGTTCCGGAAATAGGGGATTTTCGGCAGCTGCTTCACCAGCAGCACCCCCAGCACCAGGCAGGCGACGGCCTCCCCCAGGCCCACGGTCAGGGCGTTGAGCCCATAGGCCGGCCAGAAGGCGGCGGAAGTGCCTGCCGTCTCATAGGCCAGCACGGCCCCCACCAGCACCATGTTGCACACCACCGGCGGCAGGGCCGCGGTCCAGGGACTGCGGCACCGGGCGGTCAGCAGGGCGGCGATCAGGGTGGACAAAGACCCCACCACGATGTCCAGGGCTCCATAGGGGCTGAACAGGTTGGCGATCAGGCACCCCACCCCCAAACCCCAGGCGGTTTCCGGGAACAGGAACGGCAGCAGGCACAGCGCCTCGGAGAAGCGCACCTGGATGGGGCCGAAGGTCAGGCCGAACACCGCCCCCAGCAGGGACAGCGCGGCGTAGGCGGCCGCCGTCATGGCGGCCAGGGTCAGCTTTTGCGTGTTTTTGTGTTTCATGTGGTACCTCCCATGTTTTGTTTAGAGAACGGCCCCGCCGGGCCGAACGAACGCCTTGCGGCGCTTGGACAGGTCGGGTCCCTGTCGCCAGAGAGTATACCACATATCGTTGAAAATGGGAAGAGGGAAATGCCCCGGGACCCATAACAGGCCCCGGGGCATTTTTCAGCAGTAGGTCACCCGCAGACGGGGACAGCGGGTCCGCAGGTCCTCCAGCACCTGGCGCAGGGGTTCGGCATATGCCCGCAGGTCCGGCGGCAGGTCATCCAGGCCCCGAACCACGATGCGGTGGTCATCCGTCACCCAGAACAGGTCCGTCAGACAGTCCCACATGGCATCCCAGTTTTCCCCGTAGTGAGCCGGGAAACCGAAGGCCCGCCGGATGGCGTCCTGCACCATCCCCCAGTCCCGGCAGGACGTCAGGTCCAGAAGAATGCCGCCCTCCGGCATCGGTGTACAGGCGTGAGGGTCCATATTTACGCCGCAGGGACGATGACCCGCAGAGCGCCGGTGGTCAGGCCCTGGCTGTCGGTAAGGGCGATGTTGGCGTCACCCCGGTCATAGCACTGGGCCAGCACCAGCAGGCTCCCCTGGGGCAGCTGAGCCGCCGAGCCGTCGGGGTTCAGGCAGGGTACGCCTCCGTCTGCCGCCACGGCGGCCTCATACTCCGAGGCGTGATAGGTCAGCTGATAGTACAGGGGCTGGCCGGTTTTCTGGCTGGTCCACAGGTCCGCGCTGTCCACGGCCTTCACGGTCTCGACAAACCGCTGCACCGACAGCATAGCCGCCACGGTTTCCGAATCCATGGGCAGGGGCCGGTGCTGGTCCTGGGCGGTGACGGTGAAGCCGCTGCCGCTGCGCTGGACGGATACATGTACATCGGCCCAACTGTTCAGAGAATACGTCTCCTCCTGGAGGGACCAGACCGTCATCTCCAGGGAGGTCAGGCTGCCGGTTTCGGAGTACCGGGCCCGCAGGGTCCGCAGGGCCATGCGGTTGTCGATGGCTCCCACGGCGGCATAGATCTGGTCCAGCAGGGCGTCATAGTCCGTGGGCCGCTGCTCCCGGGGGATGGCCACCCGGGTGCACTCGGACAGGTCCAGGGCCACCCGATAGCACTTCTCCGTGTCGGTGGCCAGGGGGCAGTACACCGCCCCGTCGTCGATAAACCCGATGGAAAGCCCCGACAGCCCCGGCTCCGTGAGGGTCTGGCGCTGGGTGGGGTCCTTCAGGTCCACGGCCACCATGCTGCCGCCATGGACATAGTACAGCTTCCCGGCGATGATGGTCAGGGGCTGGGGATAGCTGCCCATCTCCGCCACCACCTCCTCCGTGCCGTCGTCGTGGCGATAGCTGACGGAATAGGTGGTTCCGTCGTCGGACAGGAAGAAGTTATCCACATTCCACTGCTCCTTCTTCCCGCAGCCGGGCAGCAGGGTCGCCAGCAGCATCAGGGCCAGAAGCCCCGCAGTCAGTCGTTTCATGTCAGTCCACCTTTCCCCGGGCCCGGAGGACGTCGTCGGCGGTGATGGTCATCAGGTCCTCCCGGGTGATCTTTTCCATGGCGGCCAGGCGGTTGTTCTGGGCCACCAGAACGTGCTCAAACAGGTTGCGGACGCCCCGGGCGTTGCCGAAGCTGTCGTCCGCCGATTCCTCGGCGATATAGTCCCGGATCAGGGGCTGGGCCTCCTCCGTCAGCTGATAGCAGCCCTTTTTGCACTGCATCCGGAAGATCTCCACCATCTCGTCGGTGGTATAGTCGTCAAACAGCAGGAAGCGGTTGAACCGGGATTCCAGGCCGGGGTTGGAGTGGATGAACCGGTCCATCAGGTCCGTGTACCCCGCCACGATCACCACCAGGTCGTCCCGGTGGTCCTCCATGGCCTTGAGGATAGTGTCGATGGCCTCCTGGCCGAAGTCGTTTTCCGACCGGCCGTTCAGGGCGTAGGCCTCGTCGATGAACAGCACGCCGCCCATGGCCTTTTCGATGACCTTCTGGGTCTTGATAGCCGTCTGGCCCACATAGCCCGCCACCAGGCCGCTGCGGTCCACCTCCACCAGCTGGCCCCGGGACAGAATGTCCAGACTGCGGTAGATCCGGGCCATCATCCGGGCCATCATGGTCTTGCCGGTGCCGGGGTTGCCGGTGAACACCAGGTGCAGGGACATATCCGTGGTGGGCAGGTCGTGCTGCCGCCGCAGCTGATACACCGAGGCCATGTTGATGAGGTTGTGGACCTCCTCCTTGACGGTCTGCAGACCGATGTAGCCGTCCAGCTCCGCCAGCAGGTCCTTCATGTCCTCCTTGGGCAGAGACTCCGGGGCCTCCGACGGCTGCTCCGGGCCGCCGGACTTCTTCTCCGGGGCCCTGCCGGGGGTCTTATCAGGGGTCTTGGGGGCCGCCTTCTCCCCGAGCTTTTCCGCCGGGGACAGGGGCGTGCCCCAGAAATCGCTGTTGACGCTGCGCAGGTTCCGCTCCGTCATGGAGCGGATCACGTCCAGCTGCTGGAGGATGATCTCGTCTTTCTTATCCATTTATCCGCTCTCCTTCAATGTGATAGCTTCACATGGCTGATGGCCCGCAGCAGCAGGGCCGACACGAAGCCCGTCAGGGCTCCGGTGAACAGGGACACCGCCAGCAGAAACGGCAGATATCCCAGCACGGCGGTGTTGCCCAGGGTGATCAGGGCCGCCGCCATCTGGCCGATGTTGTGGCCCGCCGCGCCGCCGATGGACACGCCGTATACCGACAAACCCGGCAGACGGGACAGCGCCAGCATCACCAGCATAGCCAGCGTTCCCCCCAGCAGGGAAAACAGCAGAGCCGAGGCATTTCCGGCAAAGAGACTGCCCAGCAGGCACCGGGCCGCCAGGATGCACAGGGCCGGAAGCGGCCCCAGCTGATACAGGGCGAACACCGTGACGATGTTGGCCAGGCCCAGCTTCACCCCCGGCAGGGGGATCACCAGCGTCACGGGAAACAGGTTTTCCAGGGTGCTCAGGCCCAGGGCCAGGGCCGTCAGCACCGCGCACAGCGCCAATTGGCGGGTGGTTATCTTCATGGCGTCCCTCCTATCCCAGCACCGCGTCGGGGCCACTGCCGCCGCCGGACAGCTGCACCACCACCTGCTCCGGCAGGCAGACAATGCTCTGTCCCGCCCGGGTGATGGTGCCGGTGTGGACGCAGTCCTGGCCCGGGCAGTCGCTCTCCGCCACCCGGACGCCGTCTCTGTCCAGGAGGATGGTCAGGTGATAGTCCCCCTCCACGGTGACGGTCATCTCCTCTGTAAGGCGGTCCAGCTCCACGGTCTGCACCACCTGCCCCCGGTGGACAATGGCGGCAGTCAGCGGACCGGACCGGGCCAGACCGCCGTAATACCACGCCGCCGTGAAAATGGCCAGGGCCGCCACAATGGCCGCCGCCAGTCCGTCCCACCAGGTGGGCCGGAGCTCAGGACTCGATGGACGCATACGCATAGCCGCTGCCCTCAACTTCCGTCAGCCGGTCCGCCAGGCCCGGGGTATACAGAACCCGGCCGTCCTTGGAGATGAGCACCATGTCAAAGCCCCCGGTCTGCCGCCAGAAGTCCTCCGCCGCCGCCAAACCCATGACATACAGGGCGGTGGAATAAGCGTCGGCCATGGTGCCGCTGTCTGCCACAATGGTGACGGACAGCAGGTCCCCCTGCACCGGCCAGCCGGTCTTGGGGCTCAGAATGTGCTGATACACCGTTCCGTCGGGGCCGGTGAAATACCGCTGATAGCCGCCGGAGGTAACGGCGAAGGCGTCGCTCAGGGACAGCATTGCGGCATAGCCCTCCTGCTCCGGGTGCTGCACCGCCACGCTCCAGGCCTGGCCTCCTGGCTTTGCGCCCCGGGCGTACACGTTGCCCCCCAGGCTCACCAGGGCGCTGTCCACCCCGTATTGGGCGAAGATGTCCGCCAGCCGGTCGGAAGCGTAGCCCTTGGCGATGCCGCCCAGGTCCATGGCGCAGCCCTCATCCAGGGTGACGCGGGTACCCTCCAGGGTCACGTGCTCCGTCCCCACCAGGGGAAGCAGAGCGTCGATCTCCGTCTGCTGCGGTACCCGGGGGCTGTCGGTGGTGATGCCCCAAAGGGTCACAAGCGGGGCAACGGTGGGGTCAAAGGCCCCGCCGGTGGCCTGGCTCAGGGTCAGGGCGGCGGAGATCAGGTCCGCCGTCTCCTGGGACACATCGGCGCTGCCCTGGGCGTTCAGGGTATAGATTTCACTTCCCTCCCGGGTCCGGGACAGGGTCCCGTCCAGGCGGTTCAGCTCCTGGCCGCAGGCGGCCAGGGCCTCCGAAGCCTTGTCTCCGTAGGCGGCCAGGGTCATATAGGTGTCCATGGCGAACAGGCTCAGCTGTTCCGGCTCCGATTGGACGCCGCAGCCGGAAAGGCACAGCAGAAGCGCCGCCAGCACGGCGCAGCATACACGCTTCATAGCTCCCGCCTGCCTTCCAGGGCACGCATCAGCGTGGCGTCGTCGGCAAATTCCAGGTGGCCGCCCACGGGGATGCCGTAGGCCAGGCGGGTAACCTTTACCCCGAAGGGCTTTAAGAGCCTTGCCAGGTACATGGCGGTGGTCTCCCCCTCGGTGTCGGGATTGGTGGCCATGATGACCTCCTGAATGCCGCCCTGGGCCACCCGGTCCACCAGGGACTTGATCTGCAGATCGTCGGGGCCCACATGGTTCATGGGGGACAGCACCCCGTGCAGCACATGGTACCGGCCGTTATACTCCCGGCTGCGCTCGATGGCCACCACATCCCGGGGGTCCGCCACCACGCAGATGGTACTCTCGTCCCGCTTGGGCGAGGCGCAGATGGGGCACAGGCCCCCGCTGGTGAGGTTCTGGCACACGGGACACAGGGTCACGCTGCGCTTGGCCTCCAGAATGGCGTCGGCAAAGGCCCGGGCCTGGTCCTGGGGCAGGTTCAGCACATGAAAGGCCAGCCGCTGGGCGGACTTGGAGCCGATGCCCGGCAGCCGGGCAAACTGCTCCACCAGATTTTCAAGAGGGGCGGGAAAAAATTCCATAGTATCTTCCTTTTCAAGTGAAATCGGGCCGCATCAGCCCCGAAGCTCCCGGATGCGGGCGGGAATGTCCGCCGCCTTGTACACGGCGGACCCGGCCACCAGGACGTTTGCGCCGCTGGCCACGCAGATCTTGCAGGTAGCGGGGTCCACGCCGCCGTCCACCTCCAGCTCGCAGCCGGGGTTCATGGCGTCGATGTACCGGCGGATCTCCTGCACCTTGGGCATCATGTCGGCCATGAACTTCTGGCCGCCGAAGCCCGGCTCCACCGTCATCACCAGGATCATCTCCACCCGGTCGATAAAGGGCAGCACGGCGCTGGCAGGGGTCCTGGGCTTCACCACCACGCCGGCCTTCTTGCCCTTGGCGTGGATTTTGTCGATGGCGGCCAGGATGTTCTCCTGGGTGTCGGCCTCCACATGGCAGGTGACGATGTCCGCCCCGGCGTCGCAGAACTGGTCCACATAGCGCACCGGCTCCTGAATCATCAGATGCACGTCCAGGGGCAGGTCCGTCACCGGACGGATGCACTTCACCACCGGGATGCCGATGGAGATGTTGGGCACGAACAGGCCGTCCATCACGTCCACATGGACGTAATCCGCAGTGGAGATGGCCTGAATGTCCCGGGCCAGATACGCAAAGTCCGCAGACAGGATAGAGGGGGAAATTTTGATCATGAGAATCGGTCCTTTCAATCAGCAGGGTGACGGGGCGGCGGCAGACGGCATAGGATGGCTCAAGCGGCCCGGGACCGGAAGCTCTCCGGCCAGTCCGGCGCAGCCCTCCCGCCCCGCAGGAGACGCCGGCCGCCGCTTTTCAGATAGGGGGCCGGCGGTTCGCCGGCCCTCAATTGGGCAAAAGAATACACATACATTATACCAATCCCCCCGGCAGATTGCAACGAGGAAAAGGGCCGATTCCCCGGTCCCAGAGGCCTGCGGCGGAAAAAATCATGTCCATTCTGTGAATTTTGCAAAGAAAGGCTTTACGTTTGCGGCAGATTCCTGTAGAATAAGTGCGTCCTTTTCCGGAAGGACCTCATTTTTTTGCAGAACGAGGCGCTCGTATGAATTTCTTCCAAAAAATTGGCAACTCCCTGGCCCGGTTCATGTATGGGCGCAACGGCGTGGACCAGCTGGGGTTCGTGACCCTCTGGGCGGCCATTATTCTGGACGTGGTCAACCTCTTTGTCCGGAACCAGGTGGCCTACAGCATTCTGTCGGCGGTGGCCATGGTGCTGACCATTTGGATGGTGTTCCGCATGTTTTCCAAGAACCTGTCCAAGCGCCGGGCAGAGAATGCGGCTTATATGAACAAGGTGGTCTATCCCCTGCGGCAGGCCCTGTCCCGCAGCCGGGACAAGGAGCACAAGTATTTCACCTGCCCCAACTGCCGCACGGTGTGCCGGGTACCCCGGGGCAAGGGCCGCATCGTCATCACCTGCCCCAAGTGCGGCGCGGAAATTCACGGCAAAAGCTGACAGCAAGAAAATATCAACTCCCGGCGCGGGACACCCGCGCCGGGAGTTTTTTTTGCTCTGCCGCTTATCCGATCCACTCCACCCGGCAGGCCTCCCGCAGCATCTCATCGGAGGCCGGTTTGTTCTCGGCATAGGCGTCGGGCCCGGCCTCATAGTCGGCGGTGATGGCCTCCAGCTCCCGGGAAAGCCAGCCATAGTCGTCGGAGACCGTCAGCTTCCCGCCTCTGATGCGGGTGATCCTGTCCCGGGCGTCGGGCCACTCCCCGGTGTCCGGGCCGCTTTCCAGAATCGTCCGGTTCCGGGCCAGGGAGACGATGAGCCAGGCTTCGTAGCGGGCTGGTGCATAGCCCGCCGCCTCCAGCGGGGCGGACCGCTCCAGCCGCACCGCGTATCCCACGGACGGGTGCTTTTCCTGGACGTCCCGCACCAGTTGGCACACCTCCCGGAAAACCCGGTCCTCGGCCTGCCGGACCTCCGCCGCGCTGACGGTTCCTTCGGCGGGCCGGGATTTTCGGGCCGGTGTCTTGGGGGCGGGCCGCTCCGGAGCGCTCTCCTCCGGCTCCTTTTGGGGCAGGGCCCGCCGGATCAGGCAGTACCCCACCAGGCAGAAAACCACCGATAGCCCCGCCTGCGTCAGGAGCGACCGGCGGGTCATGACCCCCTGCCGGACGGACTTCTCCGGCGCGTCGGGGTCATACCGGACGGCAAGGGTCTCCCCGAAGCCGTAGCGCAAGCGCACCCGGTGCAGCTTCCCGGTGTAAACGTTGCCCCGGGCCTCGTACTGGTAGGTGATGTTGTATTCTTTTCCGTTTTCGGCCACGTCGATCACCGTCGCCGTGGTGACCGGCCAGTTCCTTTGCCGCACATAGACGGTGACATTGCTGACCAGGCTATAGACCGTGACGCAGAGAAAGATCACCGCCGCCGCAAACAGCATGGGATTAAAGCCCTTGAACCTCTTCATAGCTCCTCCAATTACTTTGACATTAGGATTTGTAGGTCTGCAGTGGTAAATTTCCCGCTTTCTTATTTGCCCCAGTAGCCCACAGATTCCAGAAACGCAAGCACATCGGCCTTATCCTCCTGCGTAGTATACACATAAAGCATCATCCTGCCGCTACGGATCTTTGCTGCGAAATTCGTGGGGCTGTCCACGGCATAGATCTGACGAGCAGCGGTATTGCTCTCCGTCACCTCACCGGTGATTGGGAGGGTCGCAGCAGCATAGATGCGGCGGCAGCCGTCTGCGGAATCCAGCCTACAGAAGTCTAACCGCAAGGAGTCCTCATGCACGGAAACAGAGCGGATCAACATGGACCCGACGCCCCATCTCTGGCGAACGTCCTCCGTGGAGTCCACAGCGGTGTAGCCGGTCGCCACTGCGGCATTGCGGAACTCATCCAAGTCCGCAGCTCCCGACGTAAGGAAAAATTTCACGAAAAGGATAACGGCAACGAACGCAAGAAGCCAAGCCGCAAGTCGGGGAACCCACTGCTTTGCCGGGATCTTTGCAATGGCCGTTGAATCAAACCCTATATCTGTCTTCGGGACCGATTCCTTCGGCTCCTCAGTGTGCTTCTTTCGCAGGAGATTGCGAAACAGCTCCACCCCCCCAGAGAGGAAAAAGCCCACCACTGCGATGGCCGTTCCCAAAATCAGAAGTACCACCAGATCACGGGTATTGGGAGAGAGAATCGCCGTGTTCTCTTCCGGCATTTCCGGGTCGTATTTCACGGTAATGGTATCACCGACCAGGCGGGGTGATGACATACGTCCTGTGCTGCCCGTATAGGTTTTCCCGTCCACGACATACTCATATGTCATGATGTAGTAGGTAATGTGGCTGTTATGTAGTGACGAGGAACTGCCTTCTTCGCTGGAGACATCTGTGACCGTGGCCGATGTAGTGATCCAGTCCTTCTGGCGGGATTGATCAACATAATTGCCGATTCCGTCGACAATCAGGCCGATGCCCACGATTAGCATCACTAAGCCCATGATTCGGAAATAAAGCGAAAATTTTCTATTTTGTTTTCTCCACATTCCTAATTCTTATGCCTCCTTGCTTCGCTCCATCAGCACCTCCATTTCCCGCTGAAACAGAGCCTTATCATACAGGATCTTATGCTTCGTACCAGTGGAGCCTGTGCTCCTCCATCAGATGGAAATCACAAAAAATACCATCAGGTTATAGAAAAAGTGCATCCCGGCGCAGATGTAAAAGGCGTTGTCCCGGCGGATTATCTGCCGGACCAGCAGGGCGGCCAGCCGGAAGGCAAAGGCGATGACCACCTGCTTCACGCTGCCGTTCATCGCCCAGTGTACCCCGGCAAACAGCGCGGCCGCAGCCGCCATGCTCCACACGGCTTTCCCTCTGAACAACCGCATCAGGGTGTCGTACAGGTAGTAGTTGAAATACGCCTCCTCAGCCAATGCAACGATCATCTGCACCAGGATGAAGCCGGCGGCATTCTGTATGCCCAGCCGGGGAAACAGCGAAATGTCCTCGAACAGCATGGCGACGCCCGCGAAAACCATCGCCAGCAGGCACCCCAACCCCAGTCCCGTCAGAACCTGCCGGACCACGTTGGCGGCAGTCCGCTTCAGCCTGAAGAGGTCCGTGTCAAAGTCCCAGCGCATATAGGCGGCGCTCAGCCCCAGCACAAGGCCGTTGAAGGCCATGTAAAACAGGTTGGGCAGGTTGGCCGCGCGGCTTGTAAGAAAAAGCGCGGACAGATAGACCAGCAGGAGCACCGCATGGTGCGGCAGGCAGTGTTTTGGCAGTGCTTTCATGTTCCCTTACCTCCGCAGATAGCCGGTCTCCGCCAGAATTTCGTTGATCTCCGTCAGAGAATCCGGCGAACAGGCATAAATCAGCGTGTCACCCCGGAACAGCACCAGATAGTACACGCCGTCCGCCACTATGGTGAACATCTTGCCGCCGCCTGAGAGGGTAGTCTCGTGACTTTCCCGCGCCCTGGGCTCCAGGTCCGGGGCTGTCTCATAGGATATCTGGTTATACACCAGGTCCACCGTTTTATCGTCGGCGTAGCGATAGCATTCCACCCGACTGCCGCCCTTTGCCCCGGCGATGGCCTGGGTGAGCTTGTTCCGGTCGATCCGTCCATAGGTCAGGGATACGTCCGCCGTTTCGTACCCCTTTTCCTGCAGAATCTGCGCAAAATGTACCGGGTCCGGCGTTTCCGTCCGTCCGGAGGCCGCGCCGCTTCCAAAGATATACAGGACCGCCAGAAGGACGCCCACCGGCACGGCGACACGAGCCGTCATCTGCCCCAGGTGCGCCCGGCTGTATGCCCGCTCCGCCTGGTGCTTTTCCCGAAGCTTCTCCGCCGCAACGGGGTCCAGGGGATGGCCCCGCCTGTAGAGCGCGCCCCCGGCGGCCAGAACCAGGTTGACGGCAAGCAGGATGCAGTTGCCGGTCATGGCGAAGGACACCCGGTCCGGGCTGGCATACACCCGGGCCAAGAGGTACATGGCCGCCACGCTGGGGAGGACCGCCGCCACGTGCATCCGCATAAAGCAGATGGACTTTTCCGGGTTGGCGCTGTACTCGTTGAAGAAGTGGACGTAGTACCACCAGTTCCGCTTTCTTCTAACGGACGACGCACTGATGCCGGAGGTGGCTTCTTTGAATTCCATATAGGTCATCCCGGTCAGATGCACGGCCTCCTGGGTCATCCAGTGGGTGCAGAGCAGGTTGAACGGCACCAGGAGAACGGAAAACAGGATGCAGATTATCTGAGCATTCACGATAGATCACGCCTTTCTTATGCAAAGATTATAAAAAAAGCAGCCTTGAAAGTCAAGGCTTTCTCACGGAGCGAAACGTACCGCTCCTTCCAAAAAAAGCGGCAAAAAACTGTGCCATTTCTGACACAGCTTTTTGCCGTATTTGGGAGGTAAAAACGCGATATAAGGGTGATTTCACACGCGGCTTTTTCAAGGGCTTTTTCCTCCGGCAGGCCGTCATCTGCGGCAGATGCTTCTGGACGATTTCCCCCACCATGACGCCGACAAGTGAAAGCAGAACAAAAAACGGTCCCCGCTTCGGCGGGGACCGTTTTTAATATGTATCGTTTCAGCCCATGCGCCGGGCGGCGATATAGTGGGCGGAGTAGTAGGGATTGCCGTTCAGCGCCGTCAGCAGGACGCCGCCGCTGCCATAGGTAGAGGCGTGGACAAACTGGTCGTTGCCCACATAGATGCCGCAGTGGGAGGCGGTGCTGGAGGAATAGTAGTCGTCGTGGAAGAAGATCAGGTCCCCGGGCTGCAGCTGGCTGCGGTCCACGGCGGCGCCGTAGCGCATCTGGTCCGTGGCCCCGTGGGGCAGGCGGATGCCGAACTGGCCATAGATATACATGGTGAAGCCCGAGCAGTCGAAGCCGGAGGGGCCTGCGCCGCCGTATACATAGGGGGCCTTGCCCACAAAGGACCGGGCCAGGGCGGCGATCTCCGCCCCGGTGCCGGAGGCAGGGACAGCAGGCGTGGTAGGGGCAGCAGGCGCAGGGGCGGGGGCGGCAGGCCGGGCGGCGGCCAGGGTCAGGTGATCCCCGGACATATAGCCGGTTTTGCCGCTGTACTGCACCCGGAACCAGCCGTTTTCAAAGCCGGACACGTCCACATATTCGCCCCGGGAGACGGTGGCCAGCACCGCGCCGGAGGCGGCGGCCCCGCTGCGCAGATTCAGCCCGTCGGAGATGACCCGGGCCACGCAGCGCAGGTCACCGGCAGAGGACCGGGCCGTCACATAGTCCGCAGACATATAGCCGGTTTTTCCGTCATAATTCACCTTGTACCAGCCGTCCTGGCGGCCCAGGATGGACACGGCGGTGCCCCGGTTCAGCTCCGCCAGAATGGCGCTGCCGGTGTTGGCGGCGGCCCGCAGGCGGACGCTGTCCGCCGTGACGCCCACGGCCAGAACGGACGTGGAGGAGGCGGGCTGGGCAGGCTGAGCGGGAGCGGCGCTTTCGGTTTTCTCCCGGGCAGGAGCCTCCGGCGCAGGCACTTCAGCGGAAGCCTCCGCAGCTGCCTCATCCTTCTGGGCGGCAGTGTGGATGGCCTGGGCCGGGGGCGTGTAGTCCGCCTCCGTTTCCGGGCCGTCTACCACCGGGCGTAGGTCCCGGGCAGGCAGGATGTCGATGTTATAGGTCATGGCGTCCATCCGGGGCTGCCCGCCGGGCAGCGCGGAGATGACGCACAGGGACAGGGTCAGGGCCGCCGCCAGCACAGCGGCAGCCGCCTTGCGGCTGAGCTTCATGAACAGGACTCCTTATCGGGTGTGGATAAATCGGCTTACTTGCCGGCCAGGGCGCGCTCCAGCCAGATGCAGCCCACGTCCATGGCGGCGTAAAGGCTGTCCTTCTCGGACTTCTTCACCACCCGATCCCGGGACTTCAGGTCGGGGTCGGTCATCTGCAGCTGGACGGACACCCGGGTGGCCACGTCCATGTCCTGCTCCTTCTTGGTGTCCAGGATCTGCAGCAGGACGATATACTTGTCGGCCATACTGCCGTAATAGATCAGGTTGTCAACGCGGCGCAGGGGATGATTTTTATAAACAAGGCCGTTGCCCTTTTTAACCTCAGACATAACACTTCTCCTTTTAATAAATACTTGTAACCAAATTGTAACACATGGCCCCGGGAATGTCAAACGCCCTTCCAATGGAAAACCAAACCCTCCGGCCCCGCCGGAGGGTTTGGCTTTCCATCCCTATATCTCCCGGTTGTTTCCGCCATGGACCAACCGGAAAAAGAGCGTCACATGCTGCCGCAGCTTTTCCAGGCACTCGCCCTCCCGCTCCGGCTGGCGGTCGCAGATGCCGATCAGGGTCAGCACCGGGGCCACATACAGCATGGCCAGCGTGTCCGGGTCCTCCGCCGCGATCTCGCCGGACGCCATCAGCGCCCGGAAGATACCGGCGTGATAGGCAAGCACCCGGTCCACATAGCGCCCGGAATACAGGGCGGCCAGCTCCGGCGAGCGAAACTGCTCGATGGTCATCATGCGGCGAAAGCGGCTGATCTGCTCATTATGAAGGGAGTATGCAAAAATCTGCCGCACCTTCTCATAAAGCACGTCCTCGGTGATCTCCGCAAAAACCGGGATATCCCGGGACGCGCTCTGCACATGGATGTCAAGCCTGCCGGTGTCCGCCTCATACTGCGCCGCCGTGGACTCCACAATGGCGTCAAAAATCGCCTGCTTGCCCGGAAAATGGTTATAGAGCGAGGGAGCCCTGATGCCCACCGCCTCTGCAATTTCCCCCACGCTGACAGCGTCATAGCCGCGGGCGGAAAAAAGCTCCAAGGCCTTGTCCAGAATTCTCTGCTTCGTGTCCTCCTGCTTCATCATCGCACCCCACTAACAAGTATTAGTTAGCGGTATTATAGCAATTCCTCCGGAAAAGTCAAGCCGGGAACCGGCCCCGTCACAGGGCGGCAAACAGCGCCGCGCCCTTTTTCCGCAGCCACCGGTGCAGCACCGCGCACAGCAGCAGGTTGGCCGCCGCGAAGCAGGCTGCGTATCCGGCAAAGCCCAGCCGCCAGCCGGGCAGCAGCAGGAAGCCCGCAAACAGCAGGATCGTGTAGCCCATGCCGCCGAACAGGGTCAGCATCACCGGCGCGCTTTGCTTGATGGGCATCAGTTGGTCGGTCCAGGTCAGCACCGGCATTTTGACCCCCAGGGTCAGGCCCGCCAGGGCCCCCAGCAGGGCATAGGACGCGGCAAACACCGCCATGACCAGAAGTCTCACCAGGCCCAGGGGATAGACGATGGCCGCGCACACCGCGCAAAGCAGCAGCGGCGGGACCGTCAGCAGCACCTGCATCCGCAGCTTCGCCCGAAGGGCCTGCCACGGCTCCACCGGAAGCGACTGCATGAGCCACAGGCTCTTTCCCTCCAGGGACACGGAGGGGGCCGTCATGAGATTCATGGACGCCAGGCCGCACAGCAGCACGCACAGCATCACCGGGACGCTGCCCTCGGTATCCGCAAACAGGGCGTCCAGCATGGCAAAGAGGCTGCCGCCCTTCCACAGCACGGCGGCGGCGCAAATGGGCATCAGGAAGGTCCCCAGGCCGCAGTTGAGCATATAGGCGGGGTTGGCGGCAAAATGCGCCAGCTCCCGGTGCAGCAGCGCCCCGTCCACGCTGCGCCGCCGCAGGGCAGTCTCCCGGTACGTCCGGCGGGCGGTTTTCCCGGTGGAGGTGGCGATATGCAGGAAGCTGCGGGAGAGCAGCACCCACATCAGGCCGCACAGCGCCGCCACCGCCGCCGTGACCGCCAGCATGGCCGCCCCGCTGCCCGTGCCCACGCTGCCGAACAGGTACAGGGGATAGGCCCGGCTCCGAATCTGGGCGCCGTAGGTCCCGGCGTTGGCCAGCAGGTCCTGAAGGACGCTCTGGGCCTTGAAATAGACGAAGTAATACAGGCCGATGAACACCAGCGAGGCCAGCACGACGACGAGGCTCTTGTTCCGGAGCTTCTGGCTGATTTTTGCCGCCACCCAGCCCAGAGCGCAGGAGAGCACCAGCACCGCCAGGGAGATCAGCAGGGTCAGCACCAGTCCGCCCAGAACGGCGGACGCCGTGACCCCCACGGTGACCCAATAGATGATCACCGCCGGAAGGATCACCACGGCGGAGTACATCAGGCCCATCAGATACACCCCGGACAGCCGGGCCGCCACCAGGCTGGACACCGGAACCGGCATGGACAGCAGCAGGTCGTTATCCTTGGGCAGGTACAGCCCCGCGTAGGTGTTGAATATGCTGCCGAAGACTCCCAGCAGCACGGCGATCCCGCCCGTCAGCGCAAAATAGAGCCAATCCAGGCCCGCCGCCGCCAGCGGCCCGCAGAGCTTCACCGCCAGCAGGGTGAAAATGCCGCCCAGGATGCCCGCCATCAGCAGGACGAACAGCCCGATATACAGGGCCGTGGCCAGCCGGGAGCGGGCCTTGTTCTTCTTGGCGTCGTAAAAATAGGACCGGAAAATCTCAAACAGCTGCTTTTTCAGCAAGAGCTTCAGCATGATTCGCCCTCCAGCTCCAGAAACACGTCCTCCAGGGAGTCGTCGCCCTTGACCTCCTCCATGGTGCCGGAGCGGATCAGCCTTCCGCCCTGGATGATGGCCACCTTATCGCAGAGTTTTTCCGCCACCTCCAGCACATGGGTGGAGAAGAAGATGGCCCCGCCCTCATCGCAGACCTGGCGCATCATCCCCTTGAGCAGGTGGGCCGCCTTGGGGTCCAGGCCCACGAAGGGCTCATCCATGAGGATCAGCCTGGGCCGGTGCAGCCAGGCGGAGATAATGGCCAGCTTCTGCTTCATGCCGTGGGAATAGGCGGCGATGGGCTGGGCCAGGTCCTCCGTCAGCTCGAAAAGACCGGCGTATTGGCGGATGCGGTCCTGCCGGTCGGCAGCGCTGACGCCGAAGATGTCCGCCACAAAGTTCAGATATTTGATGCCGGTCATGTAGTCGTACAGGTCAGGGTTATCCGGGATGTAGGCAAAGGTCCGCTTGCACTCCAGCGGCTGGGTCCGGATGGACTTGCCGTCTACATAGATTTCCCCCTGGTCGAATTGCAGGATACCCGCCACGGATTTCAGGGTGGTGGTCTTGCCCGCCCCGTTGTGGCCGATGAAGCCGTAAATCTCCCCCGGGGCGATGTGCAGGTTTAGGTCGTCCACGGCCTTTTTCTCGCCGTAGGCCTTGGATAAATGTTCAATTCTGAGCATCTCGTTCTCCTCTATTCAGCAGCAGTCGGATTTCGTTGGCAGCTTCCTCCGCCGAAACGGCGTCCGTGTCCACCCGCAGGTCGTGGGCCTCCGTCTCAAACCGGCCGTATTTCCGCTCCAGCATAGCGGCCACCGGGGCGGGCAGATTCCCGTGCATCCGCGCGGCAAACCGCTCCTTGATGGTGGCAAGGCCCGCCGTCACCAGCACCCGGACGCAGCCCTCCGGCAGCAGGGCCAGCTGGTCCTTTTCGGAAATGACGTAGAGGATCGTCTCCTCGCCGCGCAGCTTCTTCTGGAACAGGGCCGCCGCCACGCTTTCGCTTTTGGCCAGCTTCAGATAGTCCTTTCCGCTGAAAACCTCCGCGGAAAGCGACGGGGCCAGCGCCGCCGCGATGGTGGATTTCCCCGTGCAGCTGTCTCCGAATAATGCAATTACCATGATCGTTCGTCCTTTCTCTCGTTTCACCGGCTCCCCGGCCCGTCTGTGGGGGAGGAGATCAGCGTGATCTGTCGCTGACGGCTCCCTTCCTTCACGCCGATGTCCATATACTTCAGGGCCGTCTGGTTGATCTCCGTCAGAAAGCCGGTGAATTCCTCATCCGTCAGGGTCAGGGTGCAGGTGGTCATCAGCAGCATATCCCGCCTGGGGTCGGCCCCGCCGCCGGAAAAATATCTGGCAAAGGAGGCGCTGAGGCCCAGCAGCGCCGTCTGCACCGCCGTGCCGTCGTCGTCGATCTCCAGGGCGCTTTTGTTCAGGCTGTAAATGCTCTCCACCGTGCCGCGGATGCGGTTCTCCCCCACCACCGTGAGAATGCCGCTTTCCGTCAGCAGCTTCATGTGCCGGTACAGGCTGGCGCCGGGAACATCCGGCAGGGCCTTCCGGATCTCCTTGACCGTGCCGGTTTCGTGAAGCAGCAGATACTGAAAGATCCGCTGCCGCACGGGATTCATGACGATCTCCGCCAATTCCATATGGTGCTCTCCCCTTTTATTGTTCTACGATTCTATTATATTCTTATTTTTGAGAATGTCAATCGTTTTTTCATCCCCGCGCAAAAAAGGCCCGGCTACCGCAATGGGTAACCGGGCCTCAACCATTCGTATATGGTATAAACGGGAATAAACTTCGCCTAAAGGATTCAAAGCAAAACAAAGATACCGAGAGGAAAAAATTGCCTCTAAGTGTGCACCTTAAAGGGTCAAAATGGAGGAGGATTTTCCCCTATTTTTTAACCCATTCATCGCTCCAAACCCGATTTTCCCCTATGGTTAACCCATTAAAAATGGGATAGAGAGCATCAAATTTCCTCAAAGGGGAACAGCGGAATCAAAAAAGAAAAACCCTGGAAACCGTTGAGTTTCCAGGGCTTTTGTGCATTTTGAAGTCTCGATCAGCGCTTGCTGAACTGCGGAGCGCGACGAGCGGCTTTGAGGCCGTACTGGGCTGAAAAAAATCCCGATTCCCCTTGATATTCCAACACTTTTGAGGATGTCGCAACTGGACTTAGCCCGTATATTAACAGAAAACATCGTTAAAAACGGGTATTTTCAAGACATTGCGACAGGCCGTAACGCAGCGTTTACGACAGGGAGAAGTTCTTGGGGCTTATTATACTTGATTTTTGCATAAATGTCCATAGTTGTTTTACTGTTTTTATGCCCGGCGAGATATTGCACGGTCTTGGGGTCTACCCCCATATATAAGAGGTTCGTAATGTATGTGTGGCGAAGCTGGTGCGGGGTCACATGGAAGTCCAGACTATACACATGGTTCGGGGAGCCTTTTCGATGGCTTCCGAGAATGGGGCAGGTCGTATAACGGATGTGTTCCCCATTCACATACTTGTAGTTGATTTTCTCTCCTGCGGTGTGGTTCTTAACATGGTACCAAACTCCCACAAATTCGCCCTCAGAAAGGGGGCCACCCTTACGATTTGAAATCACAAAGGCAGATTTGGAAGATCGTTTTGCCTCTCGCAGGCACTCCACCAAACACTTTGGAATGGGAATATCCCTTCGGGATGCCGGAGTTTTTAATACGGTAGAGATCTCCGGCTCTTTCCGGTGGCTTCCCCGCCATGCACGCCGGACAGAAATATATGGGGTCGGCGTGTCCAGGAACACACAGTCCCATTGCAAAGCAAGACTCTCCTCACGCCGTAGACCTGCGTACAGGCCGAGCATGACAAACACATACGGGGGAAGGCCCTTGACTGCATCTACCAGCTTTTTTACCTGCTCATCCGTCAGTGCGTCCATCGGTTTACCTGGCACACCGCCCTTGGCGCTGATCTTAGCAGCAGGATTGTAGTCGATGACCTCGCTGCGCTCTGCCGAGTAAAAGACGCTTTTAATAAGCATATTGACGGTATCAAAAGTGTGCTTTGCTCTTTTGGACACAGGAACAAGCGCCAGCTTGATGTCGTCGGCCGTCACATCGGAAAGATACAGGTTCCCAAGCGGCTCGACAATATACTTATACATCTCCCTGCGATAATTCCGCAGCGTATCTTGTGTTACCGTGGCTGAACGCATGAGCAGCCATCTTTCACAATAATCTTCTACGGTAGGGTTTTGCTTCCGAAAAAGGATGTCCTGTACCTGCTGCCGTGCGTCCTGTTCCTTTTTGTATAGCTCCTCACAGGTGGAAGCGTAAATGGGAACCCGTTTTCCATCGGCGTCAGTGATCCTGGTACGGAAATAGGTGACACCGTTGATCTCGGCGGTGCCGTATGCCGGTATTTTCTGTTTCTTCTTCGCCATAAGTACCTTCCTTTCTTAGCCTTATGTATTGGCATATCCGTTTTACCAGAAATCAGCGTTGGGCGCAAAGGTGCAAACCGGCATGAAAACAGAGCGAGGAATTTCTTCCCCGCCCTGTGTGCGTACAACTTAATTTATGAAGCGTCCCATTCAGCGAAGGCGCTGGTCATAGCCTTTACCACATCGTCAGGTCGATTGTATTTCACCTTGGCGTAGATGTCCATGGTGATCCTGCTGTTTTCATGACCTGCCAAATACTGTACCGTCTTGGGATCGACGGAGGCATGGATCAGGTTGGTGATATAGGTATGCCGCAGCAAATGCGGCGTCACCTCAAAGTCCAGACTATACACCACATGGCCGTTATTCCGTGCCTTTTCTCCCAGCTCCGGGTAAAGCATATACTTCACATATTTCCCGTCCACTTGCTTGCGGGCGATCCTCGGCTTTGCCGTCCGGGTCACAACATATTGCCAGAGCCGCTTAAACTGCGTGTAGCTGAGTGGATCGCCGTCCCGATTCGCTACAACAAAATCCGAGGTTGATTTTTTCTTGGCTTCTCTCAGACAAGCCGCCAGATGATCCGGCAGCGGAATATTTCTCTCTGCGGCAGCGGTTTTCAGCTCTGTTGATATGACGGGTCGGTTGTGTTCCGTGTGCCATGCTCTGCGCACGGTCAAATACGGTGCCTCGGTGTCCAAGTAAACTGAATCCCATTGCAGACCGAGAATTTCTTCCCGCCGTAAACCGGCGTATAGCCCCAGCATGATAAAAACATAGGGCGGCAATTCACGAACCGCATCCAACAGCCGCTGTACTTGCTCGTCTGTCAAAGGCTGTTTTTCCGCCTGCGGTACGCCGCCTCCCTTTGGGGACAGGTACACCGTGGGATTCTTTTTGATGATCCGGCTTTCCTCTGCTGCCCGGAAAATGCACTTATAGATCACGATGACTGACTTATACACCGAGGCGGATTTTTTGGAGACCGGCACAAGGGCAAGCTGAATATCATCCAAGGTCACATCTGCGATTTTCTTCTCTCCGAGATACGGAATAATGTTCCGGCGCACCTTAGAGGTATAGTCTGTCAGCGTTGTTGTGCGTACATGGGCGGACTGCATCACCAGCCACTTTTCGCAGTAGTCCGCCACTGTAGGCGATTTCCTGCGCTGCCGGTCATCGTCCAACTGTGACAGGGCATCCAGCTCCTTGTCATAAAGCTCCTCGCATGTTTTGGCATAGAGGGTGCGCTGTTTTCCCTCACTATCCGTTATGGTCGTCCGATAGTAGGTGTGTCCTTTGATTTCGACCGTGCCGTACTTCGGGATCCTGCTTCTTTTTCCTGCCATTATCTCACCTCCAAGAGTATTACGCATTGCTGCGTTGCTTCTGTTTTATCAGATGGGTGGCAATTCTTCAAATGTGCGAATTATCCTTTCGCACATTGCGGTAGGTCGTTTTCTTCTCCACGGGCTTTGCTCTGTGCGTACACTTGGCCACATATTCCTGAAGGCTGGCGCTGGTAAAGAAAACGCAGCCATTGGGAACATACTGCACATAGGCGATGAGGCCGCTGTTCCTCGCCGCATCCAGAGTCGTGATGCTGATCCCCAGCAGTTCGGCAGCTTCCTTCCGGGTAAACAATTTTTCCATTGCGGATCACATTCCTTTCGACGTATTTTGGCGGATGGCAAGGCTGACGCACAGCGCTCTGGTCACATCCTGCATTTTTTCTTCGGGAAGTTTGCCGATATAGTAACCGATGCGGCGCTTATCCAGGGTGCGCAGCTGCTCCAGCATGACCACCGAGGGATATTTCATTCTGCCGATCATGCCGATGTTGCTGTGTGTGGGTATCTTTGATTTTGTATGGATGCGGCTGGTGATCGGTGCAACGATGACCGTCCTCGCAAAATGGTTTCCAACATTGTTTTGAAGGATAAGCACGGGACGTGTCCCCATTTGTTCTGATCCGACAACGGGGTCGAGGTCGGCGTAGTAGATCTCGCCCCGTAAATATTTGCGGCTCATGTAAAACCTCCTTCATTGCCGTTTGCTGCGGCTATGTAAAGAGACCGCTTGGCTTTCCCAACCGGTCTTTACTGTTATCGCTCTTTTTGTGCGTTCCGGAACTTCTGTGTCTCCTCTTTGGCTCGGCCTGTGACAGTCTGCCAGATTTCCTCCATATAGCTTGTCTCCCGGTCCTCCCATGCCGCAAACACATCTGCAAGGGGACTGGGGGATTTCAGCAACGCCTGCACCTGTGTGTTCGGCAGGCTGTTGTATTCCAGAGACATCAGAATATCTTCCCGCACGGTATATTCATAGGTGTGATTCAGAATTTCTTCCGGTGGTTGGGCAAGCAGCCACGCCCGGTAAGTCTCCTGTTCGGAAAACATCTTTTCATATAAGGCCGTGTTCAGTTCTTCGTTGGTCAAGCTGGTTCACCTCCGCTTTCACAAATGATGCCGTATTCGCTTCGGCTAAGTAAAGACTGGGAGAAAGTAGCATTTCTCCCAGCCGGTTATACATCATTGCTGCAGGTCATTTGTCCTCGACGCCCCACCTGCACAGGAAATCATCAAGCGGCCGATGGCTGTCGGCTCCACGGGAATTGCACCCCTCCGAGGATCTCTCCGAGCTGCCCCCACTTGTTACGACGGACTACGGCAGAAACCGCTTCAACGCTCGACTTTATGGCCGGACAGGAGTATCGCCCCCACAGACGGTCATGGCCACACACGGAGCCGCCGTGTGATGATAGCGGCTGTTTCTCGCTCACTGTCGGCAGAAACAAAACGCAGACAGAAAATCAACATTAGGTGCAGTCTGGCTGCTTCATCCGGCAGGTCATGGCGCAGCTGCTAAGGTAGCTTCTGCTCATCGCATCGCCTATGGGAATGTACTTGATGAATGGGTATGGGGTTGTCAAGGTACACTTGACCACTCGCCGCACAAGCAGAGAGAAGGTAGAGAGTTTCTGTCTCTCTACCTTCTTCCTCACTTAAAGCCCATTTTACAAGGCACGATTTGAAAAATTTTTATCTGCCATGCAATACAGGCAGGAATTCTTTGCAAACCACAGCATTAACATTGATTTTATTATTAGAATATGTATAATAATAGTTGATTATTATACCTAACTGCTGTCCAATCGAAAAAGCGTCTGTGTAGCAGAAAATCTACCTGCCGAAGGGAGACACAATATGAGCTTGTTTGAAGAACCGCATCTGGAACCGCAGCCGGAGCCGGAAAAGCCAAAGAAGAAAAAACTGCTGTCCGTTGGAATCGGTGCTGCACTGATCGTTGCGGTGCTGGTCACGTCTGTGGTGGCCTTTTCGTTTGGTCAGAGCGGTAAGCCTGCTGATAATGTCCCTGATCCTCCGCAGCGGGAGGAAGTGCAGACACCCTCTGATACGGATACTCCATCAGATGAATCCACGGATACGGAGAAACCGGAGGATACGACGCCGTCTGACAGTGCGCAGGAAACGCCTTCTACAAGCGGTAAACAGGAGATTGACCCCTCAACGGGAAAGGATAAATACCAAACCGACCCGGTACCGGATGGAAAGCCCGCACCTGCGGAGCCGGAAGATGCCGAAGTCGATACATCGACGAAATATACCTGCACGATCTCCATTACCTGCAAAACGATCCTTGACAACATGGACAAGGTGAAAGAATCTAAAAAGGGAATCGTTCCTTCCGATGGCATCATTCTTGACACGACCACGGTAACATTCTCCGAGGGCGAAAGCGTCTTCGACGTACTGCAGCGCACCTGCCGGGAGCGGGGCATACACATGGAATCAAGTTGGACGCCGATTTACAACAGTGCCTATGTCGAAGGAATTGCGAATCTGTATGAGTTCGATGTTGGCAGCCAGTCCGGCTGGATGTATAAGGTCAATGGCTGGTTCCCCAACTACGGCTGCTCCCGCTATGCGCTGCAGCAGGGGGATGAGATTTGCTGGATGTATACCTGCGTAGGTTTGGGCGAAGATATTGGCGGCGGTTATGCTGCCGGTGGCTAAATAGCAATCAAATTTAGGTATACGAAAAGGGGCTGTCTCTAAGTGAGATAGCCCCTTCTTGGTTTTCGTTATGCAGGGATGGGGCGGCGGAAGATTTCTGCCGCCCCATAGTTAGGTTACTCACTCATGAAGTTTTTCAATTTCTGGATTGCGGACCGTACCGAATCCCGGACGGCCTGATACCGGCATCCTTCCGCTGCTGCAATCTGCTCATAGGTAAGCCCGTGGAAATAGTAGAGCGCCAATCTCCGCTGCTGCGTTTGTGTCAGCTGTGCAATTCCCTTATGTAATTCCTCGTAGAGGAGCACCCGGCCGATTTCTTCCTCCAGAGATTCCTTCGGGAAGGCTGCCCGATGCTCTATCTCGGCTTCGGTCAGGTCAATGTGCTCATAGTGCCGGTCTACCTCGTTCAGAAAGCGCTTGTCCTCCAGTTCAAATTGGTCAAACAGCTCGTAGAGCGCCTGATCTATTTCAAGCCGCAGCGGCCGCTTCTGGCCGTCCGTAAACTCCAGAATGTACTTCGGATGGTCGTTATCGGAGCCGGTTGTGTAAATCGTGTAGGGGTTGTCTTTCGCTTTTGCACGGCGTGGATGCGTGCCTTTGTTTTTCGGATGGTTTCCATCCATAGTATTTTCCTCCGTTTCAATATGAATTTTGGGTTTCATATTGAGGGAGGAGGGCCACGGCACCTATTGGCCGCACATTTTCTGCTTGCTATGGGACGAAATACCGAAAAATCAGAAGATTTTCCGCCTTTGCTGCAGTCTGCATGGAGCGGCACAGGCGGAAGGATTCTCCTGCGCCGGAAGGTGTGAATGAGCACGCCTTTTCTAAACCGGTTGGGGAACCACCTCAGAGTTTCTTCCGCAAAAGCAAAAACCGGCTCTGCCATGCCAAAGGCATAGCAGAGCCGGTTCAAAGCGTAAGTGCAGAAACCGCACCATTCGGGCAGTTTGCGCTACATTCCAATATGGATTTCTATGATGGGTCTTAGGGATAGTTCACGTTCTTCATTTGTATAGGCATTTCCTAAAATCCAGCATGTTGTTTGAAATTGCGCCGGGACGCATGAGTGCGCCCCGGCGCAAAGGCCCTAAATGGGGTTACCGGACTTTCTTTTTCTTCTGAGCCAGCAGAAGGATCGCAGCACCGGAAATCAGCACAGAACCAAACCACAGCATGACCGGCTGATTATCCCCGGTCGCAGGCGTCCCGGGGGTCGTCGGGTCGGTGGGCTGGACAGGCTGGTCGTTTGCCTTGATCGTCACATCGCTCATATCATAGAGCCGGGTCTGGCCGTTGATGAAGCGATAGTAGGCAGCCAAAGCGTAGTAGCCCTGCTCGGTGGCCATGCCGTCACGGTCGCCGCTGGCAATGTGGCGGAAGCCGCCGCCGTCCACATAGTAGCTGGCCAGCGCATCCAGAATCGTCAGACCGTTCTTGATGAAGCGGCTGTCCTTGGCCGGGTCGATGCCCAGAGCGGTCAGTGCCACGATGACCTGAGCACAGGATTCGCTGTTCTCGGTGCCCCAGCTGCCGAAGCCACCGGTAGCCAGCTGCAGCTCAGACAGCACATCCAGCGCCTTGTCCACAGCGGCCTTCACAGCCTCGTTCTCCTTGTAGTAGGGAGCCAGAGACTGAATGGCCATTGCGGTCATGTCAGGATCTGCGTCGTTGCCGCTGAGGTTCCAGCCGCCGTTGGAAAGCTGGGCATCCAGGATCACCTGAATCAGCTTCTCGCGGGTCACATCGCCCATAGTGGGATAGTTGTGGCTATCCAGAGCGATGAGCGCCCAGATGGGGCCGTTGATGCCCTGGGTCTGCACATAATCCATGTTATCCAGACCCTTCAGCAGGTTATGGCCGCCCACATTGGTGACATCCTTGCCGATAGCGGTGAGGGCCAGGATTACCCGGGCGTTGTCGGTAACTTTGGCCGGGTGCAGACGCTCATTGGCGTCAGCCTTGGCCTTCACATACTCCACCACATTGTCATAGTACCCGGCAGGTACGGGGCGACCGCTGCGGGCCAGGCCGATGACCATCCACTCGCCGCCGATGGAGTTCACCGTGGGGGTGCCCAGGGTGGCCATGAAGTCGCCGGTGGTGGTGTAGATGTTGTCGAGCTTCTTGCCCTGCTCGGCGGCCAGACGGGCGTATTCCGCCTCGGCTTCCACCAGAACATCATAGTTTGTGACCAGAGCCTTTTCAGCGTCGGTCAGCTTGTCATAGGCGGACCGGGCGGCGCTGATGGCACCGGCCTTGCTGAGGTCCACCGTGCCGATGGCGTCGATCATGGCGATGACCTCCTCGGCGGTCTTGGTGCGGTTCTGCTCGGCTTCGTATTCCTTCAGGTAATCATCCGTGTAGTGGAACACGATCACATCGCCCTCGTTGAGGTACTGCTGTGCAACGCCCAGGTTGGGGTGTACGCCGTTGAGGGTGTACATCCAGCCGGAGAGCTTTCCGTTGGTGAACTCAGCCAGTTCCGTGCCGTCCTTGGGGGTGATGGCCTGAATGTAGTTGCCACTTTCGTTCTTGATGTCGAACCTGTCGCCAACGACGGCCAGGATCACATCCAGCACGGTGGCGTTGTTGCTGACCGTGACCTTCGTGGTGTCGATCCAGGTTTCCAGGTTGTTGTCAGCCAGCGTGTGCTTGTCGCCGCTGTCGCCGTGGGCGGAGTCGCCCAGCAGAGCGAAGGACACGGTAATATCCTTGCCCGCAGGCAGCAGCACGGTGACGGTGGTGGTCACCTTGGCAGCGCCGTAGGCCAGCGTCACGGTCTGCTCACCACGCTGGTTGGTGTCAAAGCCGGTGATCTCCACGTCGGCCAGATCGACCTCCGTGGTGGAGCCGTCCGTCCATGTGGCGGTGAGCACAAGGCCGGACAGGTCCAGCTCGTCGCCAATGGTGTAGGTAGTCTTGTAATCGCCGGAAACGGCCAGCGCATAGGCCACGGGCTTATCGCTGATAACGGGGCCGTTCTCGCCCTGGATCCAGTTGTGATAGCTGTGGTCAGAGCCGTTCAGCCACGCCACAACGGTGCCGTCCGTCAGTTCCTTGGCCGTCACGGCCTTGGCGAGCTTATCCGCATCTGCACCGAGGGGATCGTCCTCACGGCTGAAATCACCAGCCATGAAATGCGGCTCCTCGTAACCCTCTCTGGAGCAGATATACCGTCCATCCTCGACGGCGGGGTAATCCTTGCAGGTCGTGTCCACCAAGTCGATGGCACCGATGCCCTTCTCGGCCCCGCAGTCGGCCAGATAGTAGTTGTTATCTACCTCGGTATATTTGTTCAGAGAGCGGATCTTACCGGCGATAGCGCCAACATTCTTGCCGGTGGCGGAAAGTGTACCGTAGAACACATTGTCGCTGATAACGCCTGCGCCGTTGCCCCAGCACTGGAGCACGCCGGGTTCACCGCCGGTAATGCCGCCTACATAATCCTTGCCTTCCACGCTGCCGCTGACAAAGCAGCCCTGAACAAGCGCCCAAGGGGAGTTGGGGGCAGAATTTGCCACATATCCGACACCCATGATGCCACCCACATAGTCGCCGGTGGCGATGACCTTGCCGGTGAAGGAACTGCTCATGACATCGCACAGGCCCATAGACTGGCCTTTAGCGCCAACCAGACCGCCCACACGGTTCACGCCGTAAACGGTGGCGGCGCTGGTGCAGTTCACGATGGTTCCGTTAAAGTCGCCTGCCAGAGAGCCGATACGGTCCTGATCCTTGTCGCAGCCAATGACCACATCCTCGCCAACGGAGCAGTTGCTGATTACGATACGGTTTGCTCCAGAGGCATAGCCGCCCAAAAAGCCGGACTGCGTGATATTGGTTTTTCCGACGATATGGCAGTTTTCAATGGTAATGGTATCGGGCACGCCGGTATTGTACAGGCCGTCCTCGCCATAGTCCACGGTGTAGTATTGCAGCAGGCCGTTGCCCTCGATGCGCTCGCCCTGAATGTTCAGGTTTTTAATCACGGCATCACGGGTATATTTCAGGAGACATTTGCCGCCCTTGGCGATGGTCAGCGTATGGCCGTCACCGTCCAGCGTTGCGCTGAAGGGGTTCATCTGGCGGCCCATGTCTGCACGGTTCATAAGCGTCCCCACATAGTTGGGATCCTTGAGCCCGCCTATGGGTTCCCAATCCGCAGGCAGGGTCACATCTGCCGTCATTTTGAAGTAAACGTCCTTCAGGGGGATACCGGCATTTACCTCGTCCCGCACGGCTTCAAAACCCGCCAGACAGCTGAGGGTGTACGGGTCATCCTGTGTGCCGCTGCCGGTGATGCCCGTTTCCTTGGCCCATTCACGGGCTTTCACAGTGATGGTGGCGCAGGCATCCTCCGGGACGGTGGTGGGGACTTTTGCATTTGCATAGGCCACACGGGCCACACAGCAATAAGAGGTGGTACCCACTTCGTTGGTCAGCGGATAGTACACGCTGGCGGTACCGTCTTTGGAAATCGCCGTCCATTTGGTCGCCCCTTCCGCCTTGCTGTACCACTGGTAGCGCAGAAGGCTGCCACCGGGCGTATTGGCGTCTTTTACCACAGTCGCTTCCAATTTCCCGGCCGGATGTCCCACGGTATATTCATCGGTACCGGCGTTGGTCACAATGACGGTAGGGGTATAGTCAATAGCCCCCGGCACTGAGTTCTTTACATTGATAAAAAATTGATTGGTCCATTCTGCTCCATCCACGGTGTTGGTGATGAAGCATTTCACCTGCACCATAGAAAACTTGTACTTTGTCTCTATTGTGTAGCTGTCCGAGGTGGAGACCTCCAGACCGCCCACCTGCCAGCTATAGGTGGTGGTTCCGCCTGCTGCCTGCACCTTCTGTGCTTGCGTTTCATCCAGCACCATCTTCAATTCGGCCTGATCGGCGGTCTTGATAGTGTAGAGAGACCCCTTCCCCCCGTTAGTCGTTTTCGAGGTATCCAAACGAGGAACAAGGTCATCCTCCTCACTGATGGTATCAATGATAATCTCATAGCTTCGGGTCTCGGCCTGCTCTCCGGTGTCGCTGACGACCAGAGTATAGGTCTTGGTGCCGATTTCCGAGGTATCTACCGGAAAGCTGGTTCCTTTGCCATAGTCTGTGCCGTTGATGGTGGCTTTGAACCGGTCCATCGTAAGTGTCAGGTTAATATTGGTGGTACGGCCCTGAACTGCCCGGGTCCGGTAGGTGTTCTCGTCCACCCGAGCCAGAGGGCAGCCCTCCATCTTATTCCCGTTCATGGTGGATACGGTCAGATGAGTCGGTTCCTCCAAATCGCAATAGGGCACGATGTGGAGCTTACAGTGTTGTTCTTCTCCATCCTTTGTCCATGTCAGGGTCATGGTATCAGACCACTTAAAGGTCGTGTTTGTTGCTGTATGTATCAGATTTGTTTGGACACTCTGAACGGTTTCGCCGTCCTCAGTGGTATAGGTTTCAGAACTGGCGTTTACGGAGTAGCCAACATCGCTTTTAGCGCTGGTCCCCTCGTCTTTAATGCTAAGATCACGATAGGTAATATAATACAGATAGAAGGTATCGGTGTAACCTTGCGGGGCCTGCACACGCAAATCCCATTGCCTGCCGAGGTCATTAATTCCATTCACAGGCACATACAAAATATACTCGCCGTCTTTTTCTGTCAGCTGAATCCGGCTTTCTGAACGCTGATCATAGTAGCCCTTTGACTGCCAAGTCCGCACCGCATAAAAAGAAAAGTCCGTCACATCGACGGACGAACTTTCGGACGAAGCTGTTTCTGCCGGGACATTCTGTATGTCCGGTTCAGCTTCCGGTATTTCTGCGGCCTGCGTCGTCTCCGTCTGCTCCGCTGCTGTTAGCCCGCTATTCTGCTCATCTTCCGAAGCGAAGGCACTCACCGGCAGCAGACTGACCAGCAAAACAGCTGTTAATAGTCCGGCCAAAAAGCGCTTTTTCATGTGTTATGTACCACCTACACTTTCATAGTCTTTGAAAAATGGCGGGATGAGGGCGGAGACCGCCCCCACCCCGCCGAAAACGATTGATTGCTTTTTAGCGAAACAACTTACAGCACATCGTAAATCAGATACGGGCTGAAGTCAAAGACGATAATCATACCGTCTTCCAGAGCAGTGCTGGTGCCATAGGCATCAAGAGCCTTGATGTTGGATGCGCTGGTGCCGCAGGCAATGTTCCAGCCTTCGCCACTATACACATTGTACTGCACGCCGTCCATCGTTTTCTGGGTGGTGCCATTGTAAACGGGGTACTGCGGAGCAACATAGTTGATGTAAGCACCGGGATTGCCACGCACAGGGTGGTCATCCCAGCCTGCATACACGGTGTCGGAATCAGTAATGTCAATGCCGTTCTCGAAGAACGCAGCCAGAATAGCATCCAGCAGATTCGGCTCCTTGAAATAATCCGGCTTCTCGGTAGGTGCGCCATACAGGCTCTGCGTGGTCTCCATGTAGTTAGCCTCGATGTCGCTGATGCTCAGGGTATAAGCGTTGATGTAGAAGTTTGCGTTGATTTTGTCCGAGGTCGGTGCTGCGTCGCTGTTGTACTCCTGAGCCTTGGGAGCCTTCGCAACCGTGTCATAGCCACCCTTGGTAAACATACCGTAGGTGACGTAGACGGTCACCGTGCCGTTGCTGGTCGTGTCCGTGGTGGCAGCTGCGGCCGGGACGACCAGCACAACGACCATCATGACAGCCATGATCAGGGACAAAAGTCTTTTCTTCATGATGTTTTCCTCCTTAGAGAATTTTTATTATAAACTCGCTGCCGATTCGGCAACGTGCTTACCGAAAGTAATTTCCCGGTCAGCGCCCCTCAAAGGACCGCTTCCGTCCGTTCGGCCTCGCAAGGCTCGTCCGCCTGCTTGGCTGCCGCCCGTGCGGTGTTGACCCGCTGGCGCTCCAGATTTTTCTTTTCCCGTTCCGCCCGTTTTGCGTCCCGCTCCGCCCGGTACAACTCGATCTGGCGCTTCATCTCTCGCTGATACCGGCCATTCGACCGATTGTGCGGATGCCCATACACGGGATTCAGGTGCGCCGCCCGCAGAGCATCCGACCAACTGCCGAACCGCTCGGCAATATAGCTTCCGCCGACGATCTCACAAGGAGCCGGGGACTTATGCCAATGTCCGGCGCAGCGCCGCAGATAACAGGCCAATTCCGCCAGCGTATCCCCGGCATGACGCTCCGCAAAGGCCCGGTCCTGCTCCTCCAGAGCCGCCCGTGTCCGTTTTGCGATGTGCTGTTCGTGCCAGTTCCTGCCGTCAAAATTCTGAGCACCCGCCACCTTAGCCATAGGGGCATACCTCCTCCGTGTTCATAAGTGGTAAAAATAATACGCCGATAAACCCATAATGGGCCATCAGCGTACACTCCTGCCATCAGCACCACGGAGAGAGCGCCCGCTGCCTCTGAGTCCTAACTACACAATTCTACTGACTTGCGCTTTGATGGGTTTCCTCTGCGTCTATGATCTACCTTCTCACGATTTTCTCGCAATGACGGGCTTTCGCCCCAGCGGTTTTCCGCCTCGATCATATCCTTGCGCTTACAGTGCCGACCGCATGGGGCATTGCACCCCTTTCCTTTTAGGCAATCACCTGACCGTTTCCGGCTCGGATGACCGCCGTGCAGCATCATCGGACTCGCATATTTTGTTTTCGAGAATCAACTTGGTCTTTGTTGGGGATGATAGAATAGGAATCCGGAAATGGGGTTTCGTAAATTTACCCCATTTGCGATACCTAAATCTATCTAACCATCCATATTATATCGGCACTCACCGCAAAAGTCAATGACCGTATTGCCGGAATTTAGCAAAATCTCATGCAAATTACAAATACGCATGATAGTTATACTCGGTTTCAGCGCATTTGTGCCAACTGTATCGGTCAAAACGGGAAATGCAAGTAAAATACGCCGTCAAATACATCGTCAAGGAGGAGCCTATATGCCGAAGCGTGGAGAGAACATTTACAAGCGAAAAGATGGCCGGTGGGAGGGGCGGTATATCCGGGGACGGTCGCCCTCCGGCCGGGCCGAGTACGGCTATGTTTATGCCGGAAGCTATCGGGAGTGCCGTGCGAAACGGCAGAAATGTTTGGACGCCTGTCGAGAAGCGCCGGTAGCAGCTTCCTCGCTCACACTGAATCAGGCTGCGGAGCGGTTTCTTGCGGACAAGCAGGATGACTTGAAACGGTCCACCCTTGCCCGGTACACCTATGTACTGAAACACTATATTCTGCCCGTTTTTGGGGCCGTTCTTCTCAGCCAACTGACGGCGAACCAAATTTCCGAATTTCTTCGTCGGTTACAGAAAAACGGTCTTTCCGGGAAGAGCGCCAGAGACGTGGGGGTGTTATTGAAGTCCATCCTGAGATACAGCGCCAAAAAGCTGGACTGCCCCAGTCCGGGGATGACTGTGGAGCTGCCAGCGTATCGACGAAAGCAGATCGACATCTTCTATCCGGACGAGATCCAGCGGTTGGCACAGATGATCATGGACGAACCGACGACAACCGGTATCGGCATTTTGCTGACACTGAACACCGGCTTGCGTCTTGGGGAGCTGTGCGCCCTGCAATATAAGGATATTGACCTGCGGAATGGGGTAGTCCATGTCCGCAAAACCGTACAGCGCATCCGCAGTGGGGACCGCACCAGTCTGATGGTGCTGCCGCCCAAAAGTGACAGCGCCCGGCGTACTATCCCGCTGCCGGGGGACATGGCCGCCCTTCTGCAAAAGCTGGTCCAGTCCCATCCCAACGGCGAAAACTATCTCTTGACTGGGAAAAATGTGCCGATGGAGCCACGGACAATGCAATATCAGTACCGGGCTTTGCTGAAAGCAGCGGGTATCCCGTACCGAAATTTTCACACGCTGCGGCACACATACGCCTCCCGCTGTGTGGAGCGTGGGATAGATGTAAAGAGCCTGAGCGAGATGCTGGGTCATGCGGATGTCCGCACTACACTTCAAGTCTATGTCCATTCGTCCCTGGAGCACAAAATGCGGGTGATCCAAAGCATTTGCTTCCTTGCTCCGGCGCTGGCCGCAGAATTTGCGCCGTCACCGTCTCCGTCAGTTTTTCCGGAAACGCTCCAATATCAACAGCTTTTGGCAGCGCTATCGCAAATGGGGTAAATTTACGAAATCTACAGACGCTTTCCTTTTCCGTGAGTTTACTACAAATTCATTATACTATTTAGCACATTATCGTCAATTCGTTTGTTGCGTTGCTTTTCAGAAAAATGGTGCCACCCGATGGGGTGACACCATTTTCTTTGTTACGGGCACAGAACACCATACCCCAGAATCTCGTAATGTCCTATGGGATAGCGGTTCACCCGGCAGAGGTTTCCGGAATTGCCCTCTACGGTGTAGATGATTCCGTCCTCCACCTTCTGGACGATGCCCACATGGTCAGCCTCCCCATCCTGGGGGCCGGAGCCGCCCTTGTTGTCCCAGTCGAAGAAGATAACCATGCCGGAAACAGGCTTGGCGGAGCCGTCCAGCCATTGCCCACGCTCCTGAAACCACTGCACGCCGTTTCCGCAACCGGAAAATTTCGGGCAGACACCGGTGTCGATATAACCGCACTGGTCGGCACACCAGCTGACAAAGCAGGCGCACCACTCCACACGGCTGCCGAATCCGTACCAAGACCAGTATGGTCCGCCGCCTATATTTCCGACCTGCGACAGCGCCACTGTAACGATGGCATCGTCCCCGGAATAGATGCCGTAGAGAACGGATGACCACAATTTGCGGTTTTCCTCGGCAAGCAGTTCGGAAAGCTGCTGCCGCTGGTCGGCGGTGAAATCGAATTGCTCAGCCATTTCCTCGGCGGTCTTGTGGCTGACCGTGATATAGAGATAGGTGCGTGTGACCGTCGTGACGGTTTCCACAATGTTTCCGTGGCCGTCGTCGGTTTCAGTGATGACATCCTCAGTCTTGCTCTCCGTGCGGGAAGACAGGTCGTTCATCTGCCAGAAAATATCCTTGAGGATGACTTTCTTACTATCGTCCACCGTGGCGACCTCCTGCGGATCATCGGGGTCAGCAGTGGTTTTCACCGCATAAACGGCCAGCACCTCCGGCCAGACGGCGCGGGAGCCGGACATTT
Organism: Brotocaccenecus cirricatena; assembly: GCF_020687045.1. Lineage (NCBI taxonomy): Bacteria > Bacillati > Bacillota > Clostridia > Eubacteriales > Oscillospiraceae > Brotocaccenecus > Brotocaccenecus cirricatena. The sequence goes on along the minus strand of NZ_JAJEPW010000008.1, from coordinate 19,193 downwards.
CCAGTTCGTCATAGGTGCTGCCTGCTTTTGCATCGTCGATCTGCGATTGATAATCGGTGTTGATCTCCTGTACCACCTGCCGCATGGTCTGTCCCGTGCCGCTATCCTCGCCGGAGAAGAAGATGCCGAAGCAGGAACTGGCAATCAGCCCGACCACGCAAAGCACAAGGATGACGACTACCGCGACCCAGCCGCCTGCGGCAATGGCGGCGATCAGCGCCTTTGTTCCGACAATGATCGCTTTGACCGCCGCAACGGTGGCTTTTGCGGCAACCTTAACGGCCTGTACCGTAGCCTTGGCTGCCGCCTTTGCCGCCTGTACGGTTTTCTGCGCCGCTTTTGCGGAAGCCTTTGCCGTCACCTTGGCGGTCTTAGCCGTGGTTTGCGCTGTTTTTACTGCTGCCCGCCCGGTCTGCTGCGCGGTTTTGACCCCCTTCTGTGCGACCTTTACGGAGCCCTTTCCGGCAGACTGTGCCGTTTTGAGCGTACCCTTTCCGGCTTTCTGAACCGCTTGCTGTGTGGCTTTTTTCGGCTGGGTTCCCTTGAACGCATCCTTGCATTTCTGAATGTTGTCCCGTGCTTTACCGGCATTGCGCTTCGCATCGGAAAACCCGCGCCGTCCGCGTTTTTGCAGCTGAACCTCGGTTCCTGCCACACATCGGCGCACGGTATCTTTGATCTGCTGTGCGCCGTACTCCTGCGGAGAAGTCTCCGCAGGAGCGGCGTTTTTTTCAGCGGTATCCGCAGTGTCCTTGGTGCGAACGGCGGCAGATTTGATGCGTTCAGAGACAACGGCAGCACGGTCAATGGTCTTGACCGTACCCCGAACCGACTCTTTTGTTTTAATATCCGCCATGATGTTTCTGTGCACCTCTCATTTCGTATTTCCTCCCACAATAATGCTCTCATCCGGTTTGGTGGTCATAAGGCGGTATAGCTCCGTATCTTTCGGAAACTGATTTTTGAAGGGCACCAGTGCGCCGCCGTAGCGCAAAAGGCCGCAGCCTGCCGGGGCGTTGGTGATATAGCCGGTCTGCTCCGGGGAAATGTTCAAAAGTGCTGCCAGTTTCTCCCGGTCGCTGGGAGCCTGATTGAGCAGGATCAGCATTTCGGAATTCGACAGCATAGTGCTGGCCTGAACGGAATCCAGCAGATACTCCACATTCTGCGTAATGGCGGTGGGATAGGCACCGCGTTTACGGAAGCGACGCCATGCGGAATCAAAGAAATCCGCGCTGTACGGATTCTGAAAGACCACATGAAATTCGTCGATGAACAGGTGCGTCCGCTTGCCTTTGCGCCAGTTTTCCGTCACGCGGTTGAGCATAGCGTCGGTGATAATCAGAAGCCCCATGGTTTTGAGCTGACGCCCCAGATCCATAATGTCATAGATAACGATGCGGTTTTGGGTGTCCACATTGGTTTCATGGGCAAAGGCATCCAGGCTGCCGGTGGTGAACAACTCCAGCGCCAGCGCCAGATCGCGGGCTTCTTCCTCCGGCTGTGCCAGCAGCTTTTCCCGGAGAACACGAAGCGTCGGGACAGGGCCGCCGCGCTTATAGGCCGCATACACGGCGTCTACGCACCGGTCGATGATGCTCTTTTGCAAGGGGCCGATGCCGCCGCGGTCAAGCTGTTCAAACAGGGACAGGATAAACTCGGATTTATCTACTACCGGGTTGCCGCCATCGCCGTAGCCCTCCACCATGTCCATGGCGTTGATATGGTCGGGGCTGCCCGCCGCAATGCGGATGACCTCACCGCCCAGCGCCTGACCCAGCGCATAATACTCGCGCTCGGGATCACAGACCAAAATATCATCCTTCGTGGCCAGCGCCAGAAAGACGATCAGCTCCTTTGCCGAAAAAGATTTGCCGCTGCCGGGTACGCCGGTAATGATGGTGGATTGGTTGAGCAGATTTGCACGGTTGCACAGCAGCAGATTGCCGGAGATGGCGTTCTCACCGTAATAAATGCCGCCCGGCTCCATGATCTCCTGCACACGGAACGGCATCAGCGCCGCCAGCGCTTCCGAGGTGAAGGTGCGCAGAATATCAATTTTCCGCACGCCAATGGGCAGTGCTGTGTTCAGGCCGTCCATCTGCTGAAATCGCAGCGTGGCCATTTGGCACATCCGCTGTGTGGCAGAGGTGAGGATGTAGTCGGTGTCAGCGTCCAGCTGCTGCTTGCTGTCCGCCGTATGCACCAGCGTCACCATGCCCAGAAGCATTCGCTGGTCACGGGAGGTGAGGTCGTCAAGAAATTCCTTCATCTCCGCCCGCTGCTTTTCCATGTCGTAGGGGATTGTGCCGGAGAAATTGTTGTTTTGCTGCTGCTTGCGTAAAAAGTCCACGATGTTTCTCTCTACGCCGAGCAGACGGCTTTCTCCGTCGCGGATCGCCTCGTCCATGGGGATCGGTACCACATCAATAGATAGGATCATCGGCCGGTCAATACCGGACAGCTCCGAGAGAATATCGTCCCGCAGATAGGCGGCGTAATCCTTGAGGAATAGCACACGGCCGTAACGGTCGCCCATGCGGAAACAGTCCCGGTCAAATTCAAAGCTGTCCGGACAGATGTAGTCCTTAAAGCTGTGACCCAGCTTCATGGACAGCTTTGGGTCGAAATGAAAGTCCGCTTCCTCGCCGTGACGGAAAAAGCCGTGCAGAATGCGCAGCCGATCCATCATATCCAGCTCCGTGTAGCGCGAGCCGAGGCGGGAGAGCGCCAGCGTATACTCTGAACCGGTGCGGGCGAAATAGCTTTCGGCCTCCTTATAGCTTTTGCGTGTGATCGTCACCGTGATATACAGGTCGCGGATCATACCGCTGGCGTGGGATGCTTTTTCCAGCAGCATATCGTTATATTCCTTGCGGTAATGGTCGCGGCCGTCGTTTTCATAGGGGATCATGATGTATTCCTCAAAATCACGGCGGTTGAGCTTTCGGGTGACGATGCTCAACTTGGTGTCGGCGTTACTGTCGCAGAGGTTCAGCAGGGCGCTGTACCCCAGCAGCATGGATTTCTGATCTTCCTCGCCGGCCAGCGCGTAGTTGATGTCGGAAAACTGCCAGGTGCGGCTATAGCGGTTCTGCCCCACAAGCAAAATACCGCTTTTCCAGACCGTGCGGATGGGGATCACCTCCTGCACGCTGTGAGGGATCATAAATTTATCCGTATCTCTGCGGCGGATGTTTTTCAGTGTTTTCAGCATTTTTGCCTCCTTCGGGTGTGGTCGGATGTCGTTTTGAACTTAGGGCAAAATGCACCCAAGTTTCCAATGTCAGTGTCGTTTTTGGGCTTTGGCGTGCGCTTCCTGCATGGCTTCGCGGTATAAATTCTTCGGCTTGAAGGTCAGCCGCCTGGGGATCAGAAATTCCGAGCGTACCCATGCGATCACGAATTTTTCCGCCGTCATGCCGTGGTATTTTACAAAGCCCATGGCAGCAAAGGGAGCCGCGCCGAGGATACACAGCCAGCTGACCGTTTCCGTACCCAGCACATTCCGCAGACCGAAATAAATACCGACGGCAACACCGCAGGCCAGCACAGAAAAAACGAGCTGCCGCAGCGACAGCCCGAAAAACATATTCTCTTTATATTCGCGTATCTCGCGGTTAATCTTGATTTCCATAGTCGTTATCCTCTCTCCGGTGTGCTTTTAGCCGGTGCTTTCGGTTGGAGCGCCGTGGGGCTTTCACCGCTCTCCGGGCGGAGAAAACTCAGCCGCGAGGCAGCATAAATAGCATTGTCATTGAGCTGACGCTGCCATGCGCCGACAGACGGTGCCCATTTGAAGCCGTTATATTTTAGCTTGCTTCGCTGTTCCTCCGTGGGCTTTCCGTCAAAATACAGGCGCAGGCGATTATCTTCCTTGTCTGCCTCGGCATGACCGCCCGGAAAATCCCAGCCTACATATTCCGTGTTTTGTGTTCGGGACACCTCCTCAATGCGCTGCCTAAGTCTGCGCATTTCCGCTGTGTTGCCGCTGAGTATATAAGACGGATAGGGCTGCTTTTCCCACGAATAGCCGGTTTGCACACGCTCGTCCAGCTTGGTCGCCTCCGCGTCCGAAAGGCCGGGACAACCCAGCGCCGTGGCGTGTTTCTTGAAGTAGGCGTTGATCTCCTTCATACGTGCGTGCTGCTTAGTCAGCTTATCGAGCTTCGCTTGCAGCTTTTCCACCGCCTGGGGATCATCGCTGCGAATTACATTATTTTGAATCATTGTATTTCCTCCTTCAAATTAAAGACCCATCATTTCGCGTACTACGCGGTCTGCCATTTTTACCGTTCCCACCAGTACAAGCAGGTTAAAAATCAGCTCGCCAATGTAAGACCACACCTGTGTGACCGCCGCTGCGTTCGGATCGACCACGGGCGGAGTGGATGTGAACAGAGAAAAGATGATACAGGCCAGCACAATAATCGCGCCCTCCAGGCAAACGGCGGCGTAGGATTTCAGAAAGCTCTTACCCACCTGCTGACTCGGTTCACCGGCAAAGGTAGCCAGCGGTACCGGCGCGATAGCTGTGTAAATATAGAGCTTGAAAAAGCGCCCGTAAACGGAGAGGATCATGATAAACGAGAGGATTGTGATGAACAATCCGCCGATCAAGGTCACTGCCCAGAGCGGAATACTTTCCCAAAAGCCACAGTCCTCAATGGCGGTCACGATCTCTGCCGGAAGCACGGTCTGCTGTGCTGTGCCCATACCGGCCGCCGTCATTATAGTGGAAATAACGCCCTGCACAATGGAAAACAGCGCCATCATCAGCTCCAGCCCATAGGTGACGACCGCTTTCGCCAATGCAAAGCGGACAAACAGCTTGATCGCCACCTCCGGCTTTTTGACCTCGGCAAAGGAGCCGCAGGTCTTAACGATACCTACCACGAAAAAAAGCACCAACAGCGCCAAGCCGATGGCCTGCACAGTACCGTTAATGGTCTTGATCACATTCCATATTGTGCCGCCCTTGAAGTTTTCGGGGGACTGTGTGAGCAGCTGCCATATCTCCGCCAGCTTTTCGTTCCATGTTTCAAGTGCGTTTTCGAGATTCTGTACGACCCAATTATCACTCATATAGCTTCCTCCTTTCCCGACAGCATAAGGGGGCAGGTGCGAAGCCTGCCCCTCGCTGCCGTATTTTGATTATCGCTCGCCCCGGTTGGGTGTGCTGCGGATTACTCCATACACATCATCCACAAAGTAGCGCCCGGCAAAGGGATTGAATATGGCGTGGCATTTTACGCCGTTATACTCTGCCAGATAGTCATTGTCTCCGAGGCGTTTCAAAATCGTCGCCTCTCCGAGCACATGATTTTCACCCTGCTTCAGCGAATGGATATAGCATTGGCACTTTTCCATGACCCTTTCCTCCATTAACCCGTGATCAGCGTCAGGATTTCCTTAGCAAAGGTCACGACGACACCGCCGGCAAGTGTCAGAAATCCGTTGCTGCGCTGGCTGGGATCGTGGCTCTGAAAGGACAGACCGATCTGTACAATACCCCAGCCCAGCAGAATCAGACCGACCGCGCGGATCACGCCGAAGATAAAATCAGACAGATTGTTGATGACCGCCAACGGGTCATTTCCTGCGGCAAAGGCTGTCATGGGCAGACAACATACGGTGAACACAACAGCGGCATAGACCGCCAGGACACCCCTGCTCTTTTTCCCTATAGGCAGAGGACGGGTGTGGGTGTGTTTGCTTTTCTTAGTGCTTTTGAGATGCTTCATTGGGTTTTTCCTCCAGCTCATAAATTGCCTCCAATTCCTCGTTGGAAAGGAGCTCGTATTGGGTTTCGTTTTCGCTCGGAACTGCCACGGGATCCGTTGGCAGAAGCCGGTCGTGAATGGTGATCGCTGCAATGGCGTACTCGGCGCTTCCGTGGATATAAGGCGGTGCGCCGCCGTCCGGGGTGTGCGACACCAGCGGATGGGTCATGATGTCAAACTTGTCGTCGCAGACCGGTAATTCGCCGCGAATGAACAGCAGCGCCTTGCCGTTGTCCAGCATTCGAACCTCATCCGGTGTCATCAATTCACGCCCGGTGATCTGATAATTGGTGCTGTAATTGCCGTTTCTCCCGGACGATCTTCCGTAGGTGTTCGTGTCGATCGTGGCCTTGCCGAGCAGTTCCGAGATGTACTTGTGGGATCCCTGCTCGTTGCCGCCGAGATACAGCAGCTCGTCGCAGTTGCCCAAAATACTCTCCCACTGCTTTTCAAACAGCGCCTTTAACTGCGCAATGTTTTGCAGGATGATGGACACGAACACATTGCGGGAACGCATGGTGGAGAGCTTTTTGTCAAAATCCTCCGGCAGTGAGATGTTCGCAAATTCGTCCATTAAAAAGTGTACGGGGACGGGCAGGCTGCCGCCGTGCTTATGGTCGGCGCTGTCAAAAAGCTGCTGAAAGAGCTGCTGATACAAAACGGATACTAAAAAGTTGAAGCTCGTATCACTGTCCGAGATCAGCGCAAACAGTGCCACACGCTTTTCGCCCATATCCTGCAAATTCAGTTCGTCCGTGGCGGTCAGCGCCGCCACAGACGAGAGATTGAATTTTTCGAGCCTTGCCGCCAGTGTGATCTGGATGCTTTTCAGTGTTTTGGCGCTGCCGGAGTGATAGTCCTTATAATACTTGACCGCGATATGTTCCGGGTCGCGCATTTCCAGCCGCTCAAACAACACATCCAGCGGCGACTGGTAGGAATCATCCTCCTCCCGCACCTCACCGGCGCGCAGCATTTCCATGACCATCGGAAAGTTTTGCTCATCGGGCGGCGCTTCGTGGTAGAGATAGTAGACCAACGCCGACAACAGCATAGCGGCCGTCGTGTCCCAAAACGGGTCATTGGTCTGGCTGCCCTTGGGTGTGGTCGCCTTGAACAGATTCGTCACCAGCATCTGCACCTCGTTGTCATCGGTCAGATAGACGAATGGGTTATAGCAGTGACTTTTCTCCATGTGCAGCAGATCCAGCACCCGGATCTCATATCCGGATTCCTCCAGTAGCCGTCCGGAATCGCGAAGCAGCTCGCCTTTGGGGTCAAGGCAGACAAAGGACGAACCCTGCGGCGACAGGCAAGCCTCATACAGGCAGGGCTTGGCATACGAACGGGTCTTGCCCGCGCCGCTGCCGCCGATGATAACGGTATTCAGGTTGCGCTTGTGCTTGCGGCCGTTCAGCCCCATACGGATGTGCTGTGTGAACACCTTGTTTGGCTTTGGTGGGCGTGCCCGGTACTTTCGGTTCACGGTTTCCGCATCGCCCCATTTGGCAGAGCCGTGTTCTTCGCCGCGCCGGTAATGACGGCGAGTGGAAAGATAGACCCCGATCACCATGGCATACAGGGCAATGAAAACGAGGACAGTTTTCAGGCTGTCCTCGCACCACTCGATATGAAACGGCTCATTCATTGCCGATGGAAATTGCCGAAGGATCTCGGGAAGGCCACCGGAAGCAGCCGGGGCGATCAGCAGCCCCAGCCACACCGCAGGGATCAGCCCCGCCGCATACCACAGCCATTTTTGTTTACCGTTCATCTTTCTGCTTGACTCTTTTGGATTTGCTCGGTGCGTCAACGGTTTTAATGAGAACTTCATCGACAATATCGGTGGGGCGTTTGTCCTCGATCAAATCGTTACGCAGGTTGTTGAGTGCATTGATCACGACGCCGTGCTGATACGGATCAAGGGTCAATACACGCATATCCTGTTTTTCCATGGATCATCGCTCCTTTCCGGTTTCCTTTTGCGCTGCCGTGCGGCTTTGCTCCAGCGTCCGCGCCATTTTGCCGGTCATGGTCTGCAGCGTGTCACGAATGTCGGTCAACTCACCGCGAATGGTCTGCGGCTCCGCATTTTTCAGCTCATCGGGCAAGCGGCTGAAATCATACCCCTGTGTGTCCACACCGTACTTGCGGCACAGCATATAGGAAACGCAGTAGCTTTTGAAGGCGTCAGCCTGCGGGGTACTGTTTTCCTGCTGCGCCATCTCGGCACGAGCCAGTGCCAGCGATACGCTGCGAAACAGGTCTTGCCCGTCCATACCGCGCTGGACGAAGATGGTTTTGCGCTCATAGTCATACACTGCACCGTTTTGCACGCTGTCGGCCATTTCAATGGGCACCGGGCGCTTGGCGATCAGTGCAGAAAGCAGCAGGCGGTCATCATAATGCACCTGCGGCTGCCGCTGGCGTTTGGCATCCGTTTGGCTGATGTCAAAGACCTTTTTCACATTATAGTAGTAGCCGGTGCGGCCATCTTCGGTCACATAGCTGTCCCCGGCTTCCAGAATGGAAATGCCTGTTTCGTTTTTGCGGACATAGATGCCGCGTTCTTTCCAGCCGTCAAAGTCCCGCAGGCGGGTGGCCTCATCGTTCTGTGCATAGATCAGCAGCGCGTTTGTGGCCGAATAGCGGTCAAATCGTGCCTGCACATCCAAAAAGCCCCGAAAGGCTTCTCCGTCCCGCATGACCTCCTGTGCCATTTCATCCGCCAGTGCATACAGGCTGTCGCGTTCCGCCTTCTTCTTGGCGGCATATTCCTCCTTGGTCAGCTGCGGACGGTCGCTCTGCGTTTCCGTGGCAGTGGGGGCGGTAAAAAGATCATCGAAGTTTGCCATAGCTTATCTCTCCTTACTTTTTCTGACCCGCTTTTTCGGCGGAGTCTGTCGGTGTTCATTTTGCGGTCGTGTACTCTTGGCGGGTCTGCTGCGTTCGGTCGGCTTGCGCTCCTCCGTCTCCTGCTGTTCACGGCGGATCTCCTTCAGCTCCTCGCGGACAGATGGACGATCTTCCTTAGCAGTACCCTCGGCGGATCTCTTTCTGGATTTTGAGGAAGGCTCGGACGGACGGGATTTCTCCGTCCGAGCCGCCGTGGGGTTTTCTTGGGCAGCCTCCTGCTTCTGCGCAGGAGCTGCCATCATTTCATCCAGCAGCCGGTCGTCTTCACTCTTTTGCGGGCGCTCCTGTTCGGGAGCCGTCTGCCCGGCGGCATCCTTATTCTTATCCCGTCCTGTTTCCGCGTTTTCACGGATGACTTCGGGGTCGGATACCGTGGCGATTTTGATGTTCTCCACAATGCGGTTGATCTTGGCGGCATCTTCGGCGCGTACCATGATTTCACTGACGCCGTGTGGGTTGTCCTTTGCCTCCCGCAGAACGCAGTAGACTACGCCGTAGCGCTTGGCATCAGCCACAAAGCGGGCCATGTCCTTATTTTTGACGGTGAAAATAGTCAGCTCCTTGCCGCTGCGCAGCATGGAGGTAAGCCGCTGGCGTCCTTTGATTTTGTTCTTGTCCCGGTTTTTCAGTGCTGCGTACAGAAGCGCCGCCACCTCCTTTGCCGCACTGCCGGTGATTTTTGCCGCAACCTCCATGCCCTCCAAGCTCAGTCGGACGACCTGTTCAGCTGCGTCTCCGGATGTGTTCATGCTGTTGTTCCTCCTTTTGTCGTTGTTTTTGTGCGTCCTCCCGGACAGCTTTCAGTTTCTCCGCCATCACGCCGGAGCGCTCGGCAATATCGTCGCACAGATGCACTTCCCGGCGCAGCGCTTTGAGCCTTTCGGACAACTCCCGGATCTGCGCCCGATGTGCGTCGGCCTGTTTGGGACTGTCCCGGACTGCCTTTGTGCGCAGCGCATTTTGCAGTACCCGGCGTTTGGCGGACAATTCTCGGATATTCACCTCCTGTTCCTTTTTATATAAAGCAAGCTGCTCGGCGGTATCAATTTGATGCTGTGCGAGCAGCCGTACTTCCTGTGAGATGTTATTCAGTTTGAGCAGATCTTCCCGCAGCAGAAAATGGAGCCGCGCCCGGTTTTGCGGACGGCCTTTGGGGAAGATACCGAGCTTGTAGCAGTAATAGAAATACAGTGCGCGAAAGCCGGTGATCTTGCGCGCAGCTTGCCGGCTGCCTTGGACGCGGTAGGTTTTTGGCCTTGGTTTATCGGTCATTTGCCGTTCCGGCTGCGGCAGGGGCTGTTGCAAAATACGCTGCCGGATGGCCTCGGCGGTGTAAGCCTCTCCGAAATTCCGGGTCAGACGGACAAAGCGCTCCTTACCGGGAGGGCGCACCGAAATATCCTTGCCGAATTTCACCTCATAGCCCTTTTGGCGAAGCAGATAGTAAAACTGCTTTTCGGTGACGCTCTGCCGGATCAGCTCATCGATCTCGCTGCGGATCAGTCCGCGCCAGGTGGGACGCTGCTCCTGCTCTGCACGCCATTCCCCATAGTGCTTTGACTTCCCGGCTTGCGGCCGTTGGATGACCGACAAGTTATATTCCCGGCAAAGGGTGTCGGACACGGTGCGCATATCATGATAATCTTTTTCGGTGCGGTGGTATTTGATGCCGTCCACAAAGGATACCGTATTCAGCACAAAATGATTGTGCAGATGATTTTCCTTATCCAGATGGGTCGCCACCAGTACCTGATACCGTTCGCCCCAAAGCCGCTGCGCCAGCTTCACGCCGATCTCATGCGCCAACTCCGGCGTGGCCTCGCCGGGCGCGAAGGACTGATACCCATGGTAGGCGATCACACCGTCCTCCTTGCCGAAACGCTTTTTTACTGCCAGCATCTCGTCCCGTGCCGTGGACGGCAGGCAGTTGATGCCGCTGATAAATTGCCGTACCACCATTGCACTCTCATCGTCCGGTGTGACCGTTGTTTTCTCCGCACGGACAGCATAATCGATCACATCCGAAAGGCTTTGTGTCTGCACATCGGTCAGTTCCTCTTGGCGATAGAATTTCGGATTATCCGTCTTGTCCGGGTTTTCGATATACAGCACCACCTTGCCCAGCCAGCCCTTGACCGCCCAGATGGATGTGGTAGCCATGGCATTACTCCCGCTTTGCCGGAAGCACGACCGCCGCTGTAACCTCCCGGATGAGCTTGTCCAGCCGCTTGCTGTCCTCGTCATAACGCTTTGCATCCACCACATTCAGTACATGGGCTTTCTGTGCGATCTGGTTAAGGTTGTGCCCTACATAGTGCATCTCACGCATAAAGGCAAAGTATTCCGGCGGCGGTGCTTCACGGGGTACCTCTCCGGTGATCAGATGGCGAAGGTAGGCTTCGCGGGACAGACGGCATTTTTTTACCTGTTTATTCAGATTTTCCGCTTCCTTGCGACTTAGCCGCACCTTGATCTCAATGTTTCGTTTGGTCATGTTCATTCCTCCATATAGCAATATTGCCGCGCTCGGCGGCGCAGGGGTTACAGGGGGATGCCCCTGTCAAGCTGCCTTTTGTCCCCAAAAGGCGTTGCTTGCTGGTATAGCACATTCTCACGCTCCCTGCGGTCGTGCGTCGGAGCCGACCTGCCGACAAACGATCATCGCTCCCGATCCCGTCCGCGCTCCGGAAGCGCCATCACACGGTCATAGTCCTCACGGAGCATATAACAGCGCTCTACGCTCCAGCCCTTTTCACCACCGCGTTCGACCGCCATATACTGCTCCAGCCGGACACAGGGATCCGTTCCGTCCAGACAGCTTCCATAGACGGAATATCCACCCATGTTCGGCTGAAACGCTTTATTGCCGCTGGACACGGCGTAGGTGCGGGAGCGTTCGCTGTATTGTACGGTAAAACAGTCCTGCATAAAGGTGATATAGCCGCATACATGAGTGCCGGCACGCTCGGCTTTACGAAACAGCTCTTTCATTTTCCCATAGGGTAATTCGACCTGCTGTTTGGGATACTGCGCCGAAAAAGACACACCGTCAAAATCCTCGGCCACAAGAATGTGCTCGCTGTTTTGATACTGACGGCGCACCGCTTCTTCGGCTTCTTCGCGACTTTCGGCTTCCACCGTAACGGCCCGTTTCAATGTTTCGGTAATGATGACCCTGTATTCGCTCATCGTGCAAAGCTCCTTTCCGTCATCGGATTTTCTTTCGCCGGTTGCAATCCCATCCGTATACAAAGCCAATCGTTATAATCCTTGCCTTGCCGGGGGAAGGCACTTGCCACTTTATAACGCTCGGCCAACTGCTGTCGGATCGTCTCGGTGGCGCTGCGTCCGGTCATGTCATTATCCAGGCACAGGCAAATGGTTTTGATCTCCGCATGGTCTTTCAGATACTGTGTCAGTGCCAACGGCAGACGGTGCTCCTGTGTTTCCTTTTGCGGCTTATAGACTCCGGCCAGGGATAACAAATGCTGTGACCGCCACGACAGCCCGCCAGCCTGCGCCATGGTGGCATAGGATAACAGGTCGATGGCCGACTCGAATACGCAGAGCATCCGACTTTCGCCCGTAGCCGGGAGGGCAAAGGAAAATCTCTTGTCGCTGCCGGTCGCCTCGCCCTTAAAATCCGTTCCGATGCCTCGCAGGCACGCATAGCGCGGCGTTCCGTTCCTATCCATGCCGACGAATACGGCATTATGGTAGGGGAGGCTTTCATACAGCTGGCCGGAACGGATACACTGCTCGATCAATCCACCGTCAATGCCGCGGCTTTTCAGATAGGCAATAACGCGGGTATTGCTGTTACTTTTGGGCGGCAAGAGCAGCGTTTTCGGCTTCTCCGGCTGAGCGCGGGCATGAAAAACGGACGGTCTTTCCGCCGCCCGTCCCACGATCCGCTCTACCGCCTCGGTAAAAGGGAGCTCTTTGACCTTAATCAGGTAATCCAGCGCTGTTTTTCCGCCGATCCCGCGTGAGAACCAGCACCACTTTCCATTGGAGATTTTAAGGCTGTCATGCTCACGGGTGCAGTAAGTGTTGCCGCCGAAATGCACCAGCTCCTGCGGCTCATAAGTCTGGAGGTAGGTCAGCAAGTCCATTTTCTTTGCCCGGTCGATCATCTCTCTTGTAACATAGCCCATCGGTTCATCAACTCCTTGAAATAGAATAAGCCGGACAGGCTTCACATCGGTGAAAGCCGTCCGGCTATGTATGGGATCTGCATACTCTATGCAGATCAGGGTTATTCGGTTGTGGTGTCCTCATATGATAAATTAACTTATGATAATCTCGTTTATAGTATATGGCAAGGGCGCAGAGGAGCCGATCCATTATCAGATATTTTTCCCATCAATTTTCCTATGGCTAAATTATATCCGCTTCCGCTTGAATAATTTTATCATCTGATTTTGCATTATTTCTGCAAAAACAAGATATAAATATTGACACAGACGATTTTAACTGCTATAATATAGGCGAAGAATGGAGAAACTATACTGTGGATGGAGGTATCCGCTTATGCTTATACAGTTTTCGATTGAAAACCACCGGTCTATCAAGGATAGCGCGGTGATCAGTTTTGCCGCTTCAAAGGATAAGTCTTTGGAGTCTTATCTGCTGCACCCGGACGAAAAGAGAGCACTTTTACCGGCTATTGCTATTTACGGAGCGAATGCCGCCGGCAAGAGTAATGTGCTGCACGCACTGATGACGATGAAGGATATGGTCGTCGGAGAAGCGGCCAAAATATCCAAGGGACAAAAATTGCCATGGGAACCGTTTGGTGACACCACAGTGCCTACATCCTTTGAGGTCGTGTTCATTTATCAAGGTGTTCGGTATGCTTACGGCTTTTCTTTTGATGCCAAGAAGATCTATACGGAGTATCTATACCATTGGCCGAACGGGCGCGAGGCACTGATTTTCTCAAGAGAAAACGGCGCATACGAATTCCGTGAGAATGTTAATGAGCAAATCACACTCAGTAACCGCACGCCGGATAATAAGCTGTATCTTGTTTCCTCAAATGACTGGAACTTGCCGCAAACGGAAAACGCCTACAAGTGGTTCTTGGAAAAGCTGACATTCTTGATGGAGGAAGCACCGGCTACTTCGGAAACGGTCGCGCAGATCGTCAGCGGCGATGAGAAGAAGGCTCGTATCCTGAAGGAACTGTTGCTTGCAGACCTCGGTATTTCCGATGTGACCGTCAAGAACATCTCCGGCAAGGCCCCGGTAATTACAACCACGCACCGAGTCATCGGTGCGGATGGCAGTGTGGAACACTTTCAGCTCCTTATGGATCAGGAGTCGTCCGGAACACAACGATTTTTCTCTCGTATCGGCGGCTGGCTGCAAGCGCTGGAGAACGGCGCACTGCTTGTCGTTGACGAGATCGAGGACAGTCTGCATCCGCTCCTGACAAAGCGGCTGATCGAGATGGTTCAGGACAATACGATCAACACAGAGGGAGCACAGCTTCTGTTTACGACGCATGATGCTATGCTGCTTGATCTTACCTTCTTCCGCAGAGATCAGATATGGTTTGCGGAAAAGGATGAGAAGTCCTGTGCGACTGAGTTGTATTCGCTGGCGTCCTTCTCTCCGAGAAAGGGTGAGAACATCCGCAAGGGGTATTTGCAAGGACGCTTTGGTGCGATTCCGTTTATCGGAGGTGACGGCTTATGGCAGGAATGAGAAAGGAATACGACCCCAATAAAGGCAGTCGCCGTAAGCGTAGACCTATCATTTATATCATCTGCGAGGGCAAGGAAACGGAAACCAAGTATTTTAAGCATTTCCGTTCTCGTAACTGCCTGGTAGACATTGTGCCGATTTCTTCTAAGATTCGATAGGGACGCCTTCCGTGGGCTTTCAGTGGTGTTAAGCGGGTTTGCCGCGGGATTTCCATACCCGTAGATACGCTCTGTTCCACTGTTTCCGCCCCGGTTTTTCTGTTCGTGGGTCACGGCGTGGGTCAACGGGAAATTCCCGTTTGCCAAGGTATACCAGCCATCCCACCATGAGAACCTCCCGCCCAGAAAGTCTGACCGTCCCGGTTTTGTCCCGGTTTGCAAAATGGTCTTGCAATCCACCTGTCGCCGTGCTATACTTCCATCGTAATTGAATAGAAAGTCTTCAGGGCAGGGTGTGATTCCCTACCGGTGGTACAGCCCACGAGCCGCAAGGCATGATTCGGTGAAACTCCGAAGCCGACAGTATAGTCTGGATGAAAGAAGATGACAACGCAGGGGGACTGCTTTGCGTCTATGGAAGTTGCTCTGGGATGTGTTTACATTCCGGAGCTTTGCTTTTACACAAGGATACTTGTGTCTTTCTACCTTGCCCTGAACGATTCGTTCAGGGCTTTTTCTTTTGGAGGTAACGGTATGAACGATGCAGAATATATGCGTCTGGCCTTGGCGCTGGCGGAACAGGGCCGGGGTTGGACGGCGCCCAATCCCATGGTGGGCGCCGTGATCGTAAAGGACGGCGCAGTTATCGGACAGGGCTGGCATGAGCGGTACGGTGAACCCCACGCGGAGCGGAACGCGCTGGCATCCTGCACCGCCGACCCCGCCGGAGCCACCATGTATGTGACGCTGGAGCCTTGCTGCCACCACGGAAAGCAGCCGCCCTGCGTGGATGCGATCCTGGCATCCGGCATCCGCCGGGTGGTGATCGGCTCCGCCGACCCAAATCCGCTGGTGGCGGGAAAGGGCGTGGCGATCCTGCGGTCTCACGGCGTGGAGGTGACGAAAAACGTTCTGCGCCAGGAATGTGACGCACTGAACAAGATCTTCTTCCACTACATCACCACCGGGCGGCCCTTCGTTTCCATGAAATACGCCATGACGATGGATGGCAAGATCGCGGCCTATACGGGTGCATCCAAATGGGTCACAGGTGAAACGGCCCGGCGCCATGTCCAGCAGCAGCGCCACCGGTTCCGGGGCATCATGGTAGGCGTGGGTACCGTTTTGGCGGATGATCCCCTCCTGACCTGCCGTATGGAGAACGGGCGAAACCCCGTTCGCATCATCTGCGACACCCATCTGCGGACGCCGCCGCAGGCGCAGGTGGTCACTACCGCAGACCAGATCCCGACCATCCTCGCCACCTGCTGCACCGACCCAGAAAGACAGGCGGTTTACCGGATGGCCGGGTGCCAGGTGCTCTGCCTGAATGAGGAAAACGGCCATGTAGATCTCCGGCAGCTCATGGAGCGGCTGGGGCGGGAACAGATCGACAGCATCCTGCTGGAGGGCGGTGGAACGCTGAACTGGGCCGCGCTGGAATGCGGCATCGTGCAGCAGGTGCAGGCATATATCGCCCCAAAGCTATTCGGCGGAAGGGATGCGAAAACCCCCGTGGAGGGCGTGGGCGTCCCCGCTCCGACCAATGCCTTCCGATTGAAAAACAGCCGTTTGGAACGGCTGGGCGAGGATCTTCTGATAGAAAGCGAGGTGGAATATCCGTGTTCACAGGAATCGTAGAAGAAGTCGGAGCGATCAAGAACATCAAGCGCGGGCAGCACTCCGCCGTCCTGACGATCCATGCGAAAACTGTTTTAGAGGAGACCCGGATCGGAGACAGCATCGCTGTGAACGGCATCTGCCTGACAGTGACCCGGCTTTTTCCCGATGGCTTTTCGGCGGACGTGATGCACGAGACGCTGAACCGCTCGTCCCTTGCGGGACTCACGGCGGGGAGCGTGGTCAATCTGGAGCGGGCCATGCCTGCCAACGGCCGTTTCGGCGGGCATATCGTGGCGGGCCATGTGGACGGCGTGGGACACATTGCCAACATCCGAAAAGACGATACCGCCGTCTGGTACACCGTCCTCGCGGGGCCGGAGATATTGCGCTATGTGGTGGAAAAAGGCTCCATCACCATCGACGGCATCAGCCTGACAGTGGCCGCCGTGGACGGCGAGGGCTTTTCCGTGTCCACCATCCCTCATACGGTGGCCCAGACCAATCTAAACCAGCGCCGCCGAGGCGACCCTGTGAATCTGGAGACCGACGTGGTGGGCAAGTACATTGAAAAGCTGCTGCGTCCGGAAGAACCGAAACCGCATACCACAACGAACGAAAGCACCCTCACAAAAGAAATGCTGCTGCGCTGCGGCTTTTAACAAGGAGTTTTTACTATGAATTTCAATACCATTCCCGAGGCACTGGAAGATCTGAGACAGGGGAAGATCATTCTGGTCACAGACGACCCTGACCGTGAAAACGAGGGCGATTTCATCTGCGCCGCCGAGTTTGCCACCACGGAGAACATCAACTTCATGGCCACCCACGGCAAGGGCCTGATCTGTATGCCCATGTCGGAGGCCTTTGTCCGCAAGCTGCAATTCCCCCAGATGGTGCAGAACAACACCGACAACCACGAAACGGCCTTCACGGTGTCCATCGACCACATATCCACCTCCACGGGCATCTCCGCCGCCGAGCGCTCCGTGACGGCGATGGCCTGCGTGGAGGAGGGCGCGAGGGCGGAGGATTTCCGCCGACCGGGCCATATGTTCCCGCTTCTGTCGAAGAAAAACGGCGTGCTGGAGCGGGAGGGTCATACGGAGGCCACCGTTGACCTGTGCCGTCTGGCGGGACTGAAGGAATGTGGCCTGTGCTGCGAGATCATGCGGGAGGACGGCACCATGATGCGCACTGCTGAGCTGATGACGCTGGCGGAGCGGTTCGGTATCAAGTTCATCACCATCCGGGACTTGCAGGCGTACCGCAAGTGCCACGAAAAGCTGGTGGATCAGGTCACGGCGGTGAATATGCCCACGAAATACGGCGATTTCAAAGCCTACGGCTTTGTGAGCCGTCTGAATGGTGAGCACCATGTCGCGCTGGTGAAGGGCGACATCGGTGACGGGAAGGACATCCTCTGCCGCGTCCACTCCGAATGTCTGACCGGAGACACCTTCGGCTCTCTCCGCTGTGACTGCGGACAGCAGCTGGCCGCCGCCATGACCCAGATTGAAAACGAGGGCCGGGGCATCCTGCTCTATATGCGGCAGGAGGGCCGGGGCATCGGCCTCATCAACAAGCTGCGGGCCTATGAATTGCAGGAGCAGGGCATGGACACGCTGGAGGCCAATCTGGCTCTGGGCTTCCACGGAGACGAGCGGGAGTATTTCCTCGGCGCGCAGATCCTGCGGGAGCTTGGCGTCAAGAGCCTGCGCCTGTTGACCAACAATCCGGACAAGGTGTATCAGCTCTCCGAGTTCGGCCTGGAAATCTCCGAACGGGTTCCGATCCAGATGGCGGCAACGGCACATGATTTGTTCTACCTGAAAACCAAGCAGGCACGAATGGGACACATTTTGGAATATTAACAAAGAAAGAGGTACTTAGTTATGAAAACCTTCGAGGGAAAGCTGGTCTCCAAAAGCATCAAGGTGGGCATCGTAGCCGCCCGGTTCAACGAATTCATTACCTCCAAGCTCCTCAGCGGTGCGCTGGACGGCCTGCTGCGCCACGAGGTTCGGGAGGATGACGTTCATGTGGCGTGGGTTCCCGGAGCCTTTGAGATCCCGCTGGTGGCGTCCAAGATGGCAAAGAGCGGCAGGTATGACGCCGTCATCTGCCTCGGCGCGGTGATCCGCGGTTCCACCAGCCATTATGACTACGTCTGCAACGAGGTCTCCAAGGGGATCGCCGCCGTGTCTCTGGAAAGCGGCGTACCCGTTCTCTTTGGAGTATTGACCACGGAGAATATCGAGCAGGCCATCGAACGGGCCGGCACCAAGGCAGGCAACAAGGGCTACGATTGTGCAGTCAGCGCTATCGAGATGGTCAACTTGCTCCACGAACTGGACACGGAGTAACACACAGACACACTATGATCATCATTCAAGCAAACGGGGCCGAGGGGGATCTGGAGGAAAAGATCCTGGCCCTTCTGCGGCGGGAGGACATCGCCGCAGAGCGGGTCTCCCTCAGTTCCCGGCACACGCTTACCTTCCCGGAACTAACCATTGACGGACGATCCCAGCAGGCGTTTCAAAACGGAACCGCGCTGGCGCTGACCCGGATCGAGTTCAATATGCTGCTGCTTCTCGCCAGCAATCCGGGAGTCACGCTTTCCAAGGAGGACCTGTTTTCCGCCGTGTGGGGCCGGGACAGCGCGGACACCCTGAAGGTCGTGGCGAATACCGTCTCCAATCTCCGTCGGAAGATGGGCGGCAGCCAGACCTATATCCGCACGGTCCGGGGCGGGTACGTGTTCTCAGCGGTCTCCGTCACTGCCTGAAGTGATCCCCTCAAAACAAATCGAAGCAAGAGCAAAGCCTGCGGAACTCGCTCCGCAGGCTTGCTTTTTGAGGTTGCGCAAAGGTGCAAATTATCGCTCCCGTTCTGCGTTTTTTGGTCGGATCCGGTCGCCTTCGTCCGGCTCATCCGCCATGACGGGGCGATCCTGCTCGTTAAGATTCAGCAGCACATTCAGCTCGTTCAGCCGCCGCGT
>NZ_JAJEPW010000089.1:0-8491 GCF_020687045.1 Brotocaccenecus cirricatena | reverse complement strand
GTACACGCCCCGGCAAAAAATGATTCCATTTTATTTGCCGCCTGCGGGCGGCAAACTCTGCGAGGCTTTTTTGACAAACTGAGCCGCACCCTCGGGTGCGGCTCAGTTTTTGAAGAATAACCATTATTTTCCTGTTTTGGGGTGCTGATGATGCAGGTGCAGCACCGCCTCCAGCACGCCGCCGCCTACCGCCAGGGCCTTGTCCGAGGCGGTGGTGCAGTACGCCGGCTTGCACCGGGGGTCCACGTCTCCGGCCTTCATACCCCGGAAAACCGGCGTTCCATCGGCCAGAATGCCCCGCAGTACGCCGTCAATGGTGCATCTCATGGGCTGGCCCGCCACCTCTCCGGCGACGTCTCCGGCCCGGACCACCGCGCCGATTTCCAGCTTCTGGCAGAAAATCCCATCAGCCGGGGCCCGCAGCACCCGCTCCCCGGCATATCCGCCGATGAGGCCGGGAATGTTGGTGTTGGGCAGGGCGCTGCCCCGGTAGATCACCCGGCCCAGGGTGTGGCCCCGCATGGTCTCCACCACGGCGTGGCAGTCCTCCCCCGCCGTGAAGCCCGGGCCGATGCCCACGACAATGGGCGCATCGTCCATTTTCGTGCCCAGGTTGCGCTTGGCCAGAATGGCGTCCACCAGGGCGTCCGGCCGCAGGCGGGTGCGGCAGGTGCAGTCCGGGTCCGCCAGCACCGGGATCAGCCCCTGGGCCAGCAGGGCCTCCGCCTGGTCCGGGGTCTCCGCCCGGCGGGCGGTGACGTCCTCCACCGTCATCTCCCCCAGGATAATGGCCTGGGAAAAGCACACCGTCCGGCGGATGGCCGTGGGGGCGGGCAGGTCGGTCATGACCACCTGCATCCCGGCCCGGTACAGGCGCAGGGCGATGCCGGTGGCGATGTCCCCGGCGCCGCGAATGAGAATTTTCATAAAAGCTCCTCGATTTCTTGCCGTTTTCCCAAGAATAACACGTTTTTGCGGCTGCGTCAAGGTTGACGGGGACCCCGGAAGCTGGTACAATAGGGGCATGGATGAGAAAATGACGTACAACCTGACGGTCCGGCTGTTCTGTGGAGAGAAGTGCTTCGGACCGGGAATGGCCCAGCTGCTGCGGAAGGTGCAGGAGCTGCACTCGCTGCGGGCGGCGGCCATGTCCATGAACATGGCCTATTCCAAGGCGTGGACCATTACCAAAAAGGCTCAGGAAGCCCTGGGCTTTCCTCTGCTGCACTCCGTCACCGGCGGACGGGGCGGCGGCGGCGCAGAGCTGACGCCGGAGGCCGTGCGGATGATGGCGGCCTATGACGACTACTGCCGGAAGCTGCGGGCCTATGCCGACGACCTGTTTCAGGAGGAGTTCGGCTATTTGCAGGAGGAAAACGGAGGTCTTTGATTCCTTCCTCCTGTGCTATCTCATCAAAATACATACAAAGAGGGCTGTCTCGTCACGAGACAGCCCTCTTTATGACTGTCAAAAAAGGGCAAAGCCCTTTTTTGGCAAAAGGCTTGCAGTCTGCCGCGCGCATAATTTGTTCGCTGAAAGCGAACAAATTCCACACTTGCAGACTGAGAAGTGTTTTTTTCGACGTACACGCCCAACGGAAGTCCCCTTGGGGGGCGCCGCCGCAAAAAACGGACCAAACTTGCTTTGCCGCCTGCGGGCGGCAAACTCTGCGAGGCTTTCTTTGACAAGCTGAGGGCTGTCTCGTGACGAGACAGCCCTCTTTTGGGGTGAAAAATGCGGCTCAGCCCAGAGTCACCTGGGTGTCGGTGAAGGTCAGAGCGGCCTCGTAGCAGGCGGTCACCGCCCGGACGAAGTGGGCCACGTCCCGGCTGCCCATGGTCTCGAAGCAGGAGTGCATGGCCAGCTGGGCCATGCCGATATCCACGGTGTTCACCGGCAACTTGGTGTTGGCGATGTTCCCCAGGGTGGCGCCGCCGGCCTGGTCGGGACGGTTGGCGTAGTGCTGGGTGGGCACCTGAGCCCGGCGGCAGATCTCCTGGAAGGCGGCGGCGGAGACGGCATCGGTGGCATAGCGGGGGGAGTGCTTCACCACCACGCCGCCGTTGAGCACCGGGGCCTCGTTGGCGTCCGCCAGCTCCGGGTGGTTGGGGTGGCGGGCATGGCCGTTGTCGCAGGACAGCAGGAAGCTGTTGGCCACCAGGCGGCGATAGTCCCCGGAGGTGAGGCCCAGGGCGGAGGTGATGGCCGTCAGCGTCTCCGGCAGGAAGGCGGAGGCCGCGCCCTGCTTGGTCTCGGAGCCAATCTCCTCGTTATCGAACACACACAGCACCGGGATGGCGGTGGTCTCATGGGCGGTCAGGAAGCCTTGGGTGCAGGCGAACACACAGGCCAGGTCGTCCAGCCGGGGGGCGGACAGGAACTCCCCTGCCGGGCCCCAGACGGTGCCGGGCTGGTTGTTGTACAGGAACAGGTCCCGGGCCACGATGTCCTCCGGCTGGCACCCGGCGGCGGCGGCAATCTCCCGGTCGAAGCTGCCCTTCTGCTCCCCGCCGGCGTACAGGGCCACCAGGTCCTGGGCGGGGTTATACTTGGTGCCGTTGTTGCCGTCCCGGTTCAGGTGGATGGCCACCCGGGGGATCAGGGCCATGTCCTTCTTCATATCCACCAGGCGCATATCCAGACCGTTTTCCCGGCGGACCAGCACCCGGCCGGCCACGCTCAGGGGGCGGTCCAGCCAGCAGTCGTTGATCATGCCGCCGTAGCGCTCGGCGGACAGACGGACAAACTCGCCGGCAAGCTCCGCGTGATCCCGCAGACGGAAGCAGGGAGAGTCGGAGTGGCTGGCGGTCAGCACGAAGCCCGTGGGGCGGTCCTGGGGCACACGAAAGGCCATCAGCGAGGATCCGTTCTTGGTGACAAAATACTTCCCGCCGGGGGTCAGGGACCACTCCCCTGCCGTCAGCTGGGTGTAACCCTCGGACAGCAGACGCTGGCGGAGATTCTCCACCGCGTGGAAGCAGTCGGGGCTTTTCTGAATGTATTGCAGCATGGATGAAATCATGATAATCCTCCCATTTTTTCGATAATGCGTATAAAAAGGGGCGTCCTCCGGCCGGAGGACGCCCCTTTTGGGGTCTGATCTTTCCGCAGTCAGCGGAACAGAAGCGTCAGAATCAGGATAAACACTCCGAATCCCACCAGATAAGCCGCACAGATCAGCAGCGACGCCTTCATGGTTCCAAAGAAGAAGGCATGCCGGTCCTGCTTGCTCAGGGAATCGTCAACCCAGGGGGGAGATTTCTTGGCTTCCTCCCGCTCCTCCGGCTGCTCCTCCCGCTGGTAAGCGCTGCCGGGCAGATTGCCGAACAGCGACGGGCGCTTCACCTGGGACATGTCCGCTATGGTGCGGCCGTCGTCGTCCTCCCAGTGTTTTTCCTTCCTGGCCATTACTTCTGGTCGTACAGGTGGCAGACCACGAAGTGGCCGGGCTCGATCTCGCGCTGCTCAGGCACCTCGGTCTTGCACTGCTCCATGCACTGGGCGCAGCGGGTGTGGAACTTGCAGCCTGCGGGGGGATTGGCGGGGGAAGGAATGGAACCCTCCAGCACAATGCGGTTCATCTTGGCCGTGGGGTCCGGCACGGGGATGGCGGAGAACAGGGCCTTGGTGTAGGGGTGCAGAGGATTCTTGAAGATATCCTCGGTGGCGCCGTATTCCACCAGGTTGCCCAGGTACATGACGCCCACGGTGTCGGAGATGTGCTCCACCACGGACAGGTCGTGGGAGATGAACAGGTAGGTGAACTTGTACTGCTCCTGGAGCTCCTTCAGCAGGTTGATGATCTGGGCCTGGATGGACACGTCCAGAGCGGAAACAGGCTCGTCGCAGACGATGAACTCGGGCTTCAGAGCCAGAGCGCGGGCGATGCAGATACGCTGGCGCTGGCCGCCGGAGAACTCGTGGGGATAGCGGTCCTTGTGGAAGGACTGCAGGCCGCAGTCGTCCATGACCTTGTCGATGTAGTCGTCGAACTCCTCCTTGGAGACCAGTCCGTGCTCACGGACGGCCTCGCCGATGATCTCGCCCACGGGCATACGGGGCTGCAGAGAGGAGAAGGGGTCCTGGAAGATGATCTGCATCTTGGTGCGCATGTCGCGCATCTCCTTGGCGTTGAGGTCATAGACCTCCTGGCCGTTGAACAGCACCTGGCCGCCGGTCTTTTCGCCGGACAGACGGAGGATGGTGCGGCCGGTGGTGGTCTTGCCGCAGCCGGACTCACCCACCAGACCCATGGTGGTGCCGCGCTTGAGGTTGAAAGTGACGCCGTCCACGGCCTTCACGTAACCCACGGTCTTGTTGAGCATACCGCCCTTGATGGGGAAGTATTTCTTCAGGTCCTTGACCTGGAGGATATACTGAGGATCGTACTGGACCTGCTCCTCAGCGGTCTTCTTTACATCAGCCATTCTGAGCGTCCTCCTTTCCGTAGTAACGGTAGCAGCTGACCATATGGGTGGGGGACAGCTGGATCATGTGAGGATACTCACCCTGGCAGCCTTCCACGCACATTTCGCAGCGATCCTTGAAATAGCAGTAGTTGGGCATGTTGATGGGGTTGGGGACCTTGCCGGGGATGGAATACAGCTTATCCACCTTCTTACCGACCATGGGCTTGGAGGCCATCAGGCCGATGGTGTAGGGGTGAGCGGGATTGGCGAAGATCTCCTGGGCGGTGCCCTTTTCCACCACGCGGCCAGCGTACATGACCACCACATAGTCGGCCATCTCGGCGATGACACCCAGGTCGTGGGTGATCAGCATGATGGAGGAGTTGATCTTATCCTTCAGGTTGCGCAGCAGGTCCAGAATCTGGGCCTGGATGGTCACGTCCAGAGCCGTGGTGGGCTCGTCGGCGATGATCAGGCGGGGATTGCAGGACAGGGCCATGGCGATCATGACACGCTGACGCATACCGCCGGACAGCTCGTGGGGGTACATCTTATAGACGCCCTCGCTGTTGGCGATGCCGGCCATCTCCAGCAGATGGATGGAGCGGGCCTTGATGTCCTCGGGGGTCTTGCCCTCACCGTCGTGCAGGGCAATAACCTCGTCCAGCTGGGCGCCGATGCGGAACACCGGGTTCAGGCTGGTCATGGGCTCCTGGAAAATCATGGACATGTAGTTGCCGCGGAGCTTCTGCATCTGCTCAATGGGGGTCTTGGTGATGTCGTAGGCCTTGCCGTTGCCGAGATTCAGGCGAATCTCGCCCTCCACCACCTGGCCCTGGGGCCGCTGGAGCAGCTGCATGATGGACAGGCTGGTAACGGACTTGCCGCAGCCGGACTCGCCCACCACGCCCACGGTCTTGCCGATGGGCACGTCGAAGGAGACGCCGTCCACGGCGCGGACGGTACCCACGTCAGAGAAGAAGTAGGTATGCAGGTTCTCGATCTCCAGGGAGTTATTCTGGTCGTGCATCTGGGTGAGGAACTCCTCCTCAGGCACGTTCTTGCGCTTGTGCAGCTTTTCAAACTGGTCCGTGATCTTGCGGTTCTCCCGGGAAATCCGGCGAGACTCCTTGGCGGACAGATAGCCGCTTTCGTTTTTCTTAGCCATATGATCTCCTCCTTCCTCAGCGCTTCATCTTCGGGTCAAAGGCATCCCGCAGACCGTCGCCAACCAGGTTGAATGCCAGAACCGTCAGCAGCAGCAGCACGCCGGCGGGGATCCAGATGAACCAATAGGTGGTCAGAACGTGGGTGTCATTGACGTCGCTGATGATATTGCCCCAGGAAGCGAAGGGGAACTTGACGCCCAGGCCCAGGAAGGACAGGGTAGCCTCCATGATGATGACGCTGCCCAAGCCCATGGTGCAGGTGACGATCAGCTGGGGAATGACATTGGGGATCAGGTGCTTGAAGATCCGGCGGGACACACTGAGGCCGCAGGCCTCGGCGGCGGTCATGTACTCCTGCTCACGCAGGGACAGGATCTGGCCGCGGACCAGACGGGCGATACCAGCCCAGCCCAGGAAGCCCAGGATCAGCATTAAGTAGACCATTCGGATGGTGGGGTCCACACGGGATGCATCCATGGCCGCGCCCAGAATAATGATGATGGGCATGGAGGGGATGCAGTAGAAGATATCGACGATACGCATGATCAAGTTATCCACCCAGCCGCCGAAGTAGCCGGAGATACCGCCGAAGATCACGCCGATGACGGTTTCAATGATGATGACGATGAAGCCGATCAGCAGGGAGACGCGGCCGCCGTACATCAGGCGGGTCAGCATATCCATACCGTACATATCGGTGCCCAGCCAGTGGTCCTTGCTGGGGAAGGAATACTGATCGTACTGACGGCTGGGCTTCTCCTGGAGGATCTTCCAGCTCATGGTGGCGGGATCATACTCCAGATCGTACTCAGCGGTGGCGCTGGTGGGAGTATCCTCCTGGGTGGGAGCGTTGGGGTCCTCGGTGTTGATGCCGGAGGACGGCTCCTCGGTGTCGGGCTCCTCCTCAGGCTCCTCGGCGACGATCAGGGACTCGTCGGTATAGCTGAAGGCAGCCTTGCCGTTTTCAGCGGTGGCAATGGCGGCATACAGCTTCTCCTTGAAGTCGCGGGTCAGGAACACGTCGGGGGAAATGGCGTTGACGATGATGTTGCTGACATAGGCCACATCGGCGCCGTCCTGGGAGGTGATGCTGCCATCCTCGGCCAGGGTGTAGGCTACGCCGTCGGCGGTGAATTCCTTAGCGCCGGAGGCGGAGGCCAGTAGGGCCTGATACTTGAAGTCGAAGGACAGGGTGCTGTCCTTGGCGGAGGCGTTCACCAGCTCCTTGCCGGCGTAGCCCACCACCTGACCGTTGTATTCCACGGAATAGAAGTCGTCGGAAACCTTGGTCAGGGTGAAGTTGTCGCTCTTGTTGGAGAAGGTGGTCTTCCCCTGCTGGATGGCCAGCATAGCTCTGGCCTGGGCGGTGAGGCCGAACACCTCGTCGTTGTTGCTGGCGTACTGGAACTCGGTGTTTTCCTTGGCCGCGCCGAAGTCACGGCGGATGGTCTTATCGGTGTAGAAGAACTGGTCCTGACCATAGGGGGAGATCAGGCCGCCGATGAAGGAAAACACGAACATGAAAACCAGGATGACCAGACCGGTGACGGCCATGCGGTTGCGGATGAAGCGCTTGGCCACCAGCATACCGGGAGAAAGGACCTTAACACGACGGTCATCGTTCAGAGAATACTGCTCCTGAGCAGGCTCCTGGTCGGCGTGCTTCATTTCCTCGCGGATCTCCTCACGGATCTCCTGCTCGGCCTGCTGCTCATTGATCTTATCTTTGCGATCTGCCATTTTATTTCCTCCTCCCTTCTTAAGCGATGCGTACGCGAGGATCGACCACGGCGTACAGAATATCAGAAATCAGGTTACCCAACAGGGTCAGCACGGCCATAAAGACCAGGTAGAACATGGAGAACGGAATGTCGCCGCCCACCATGGACTGGTAGGAAATGTAGCCGATGCCGGGGATGGAGTACAGCGTCTCGGTGATCAGCGCGCCGGAGAACAGGCCGGGCAGAGAACCACCGATGATGGTGACCAGGGGGATCAGGGTGTTGCGGAACGCATGGTGATAGATGACCTTGCGCTCGGACAGACCCTTGGCCCGGGCCGTGCGGATGAAGTCAGCGTTGAGCACCTCCAGCATGTTGGTGCGGGTGTAACGCATGAGGGAACCGACACTGATAACCACCAGGGTGACAATGGGCAGAACCAGATGATGTCCCATGTCCAGGAGCTTCGCGAAGGCTGAGAGCTGCTCGTGATTGCGGCCGGTGAGACCATACAGGTCGAACCAGCCCAGCCTCACGGAGAAAACCAGCTTCAGCAGAGAAGCAAAGAAGAAGGTGGGCAGCGAAATACCGGCCAGAGCCAGCACCGAAATGACATAGTCTGTCTTGCTGTACTGCTTGGTGGCGGCAATGACGCCCAGGGGGATCGCGATGATGATCTGCAGCACGAAGGCGATAAGGCCCATGAAGAAGGAGATCCACACACAGTTGTTGAATACTTCCGTGACGGGTTTGGTCCACAGCCAGCTGTCGCCGAATTTGAAGGTCAGCATCTGGCCCAGCCACTTGAAGAAGCCGGGGATAATGCCCACATCCAGGTTGTACATGTGGGTGAGCTGCTCCATCCACTCCTCAAAGGACTTGGAACCGGGCTGCATGGACTTCTGACGCGCCATAGCCTCCACGTAGGACGTGGGGAGACAGCGCATCAATGCGTAGATGACGAATGCGACAAGGAACAGGATGACGATTGAGATTAGAATTCTTTTGATGATGTATTTGCGCACTGATAACCCTCCGATCTGATGATACAGTGATGCAGATTGGCGGAACACGTCTGCTCCGCCCCTCCCTATAGACTACCCACTGCACATCAAGCAACACCCCCGGCCCCGCCCGGGTCGCTCCTTGATATGCAGTCGGGGCACCCCCCGGCGGCTCCGGCCGCCGGGG
>NZ_JAJEPW010000088.1:0-8880 GCF_020687045.1 Brotocaccenecus cirricatena | reverse complement strand
GGCAGATTGTTTCGCACACTGCCGTGTGCGGCAGTACCTTAGACTGCTTTGCACAGCGCCCTATCTGGGCGCACTTTCACGTTCTGCGTCAGGGCCGAGGGAACGCAGCCCTGTTTGCGGAGCATCTTCCAGACGGTCACGAAGTAGCTGGCGGTCAGCGGATCGCGGAGCAGAATATGGAACTCGTCAAAATAGCACCATGTCGCAACACCATTTTTGAAGTTGGTTCCCACCGCAGAGGTGACAAATTCGTTGGTGGTGTGCATGGCGATCTTGCGGAGGTTTTCACCCAAGCCCTTTAGGACAATGCAGACCACACGGGAATTGAGGTCAACATTCGTGGGATGGTTGAACAGGTTGAGAGAGCCTGTGCAGTAAAGCTCCAGCGCCGTCGCCACCCGCCGCGCCTCCGGCTCGGGTTGGCGCAGCAGCTCCTCATACAGATCTTGCAGCAGCGGCGTTTTGGCCGTTTCCAGTCCCAGCGCCATCTCCCGGTAGACCAGCCGCACGCAGCGGTCAATGACGGTTTTCTCGATGGGCTGCAAGCCCTCTTTTCCGCCCACGATCAGCTCGCACAGGGACAGTAAAAAATCCGCCTTCATGGAAAGCGGACTGTCCTCGTCGTTAATATTCATTTGCAAGTCCATAGGCGAAATGTGGTGCGGGCTGTCCGGGGCGATCTCAATGACCTGCCCACCCAAGCGCCGCACCAGCGGGGCATATTCGCCCATCGGGTCAACAACAATGATGCGGTCATTGGTAGCAAGGAACACATTGATCAGCTCCCGCTTGGCGGCAAAGCTCTTGCCGCTGCCCGTGGAGCCAAGGTACAGGCCGTTGGCGGATTTCAGCTTTTTGCGGTCAGCCATGATGACGTTATGGGACAGGGCGTTCATGCCGTAGTAGAGGGACGGGCCATCCATGCGAAGCTCCCGCGTCATAAAGGGGACGAAGATGGCGGTGGAGCTGGTAGTCATGCCCCGCTGAATTTCAATGCCGTTGTAGCCGAGAGCCAGCGAGGACATATAGCCCTGCTCCTGCTGCCAGTCCAGCCGCTTGACGGCACAGTTATATTTCTGCGCGATGCCGTTCACGGTGAAAATGTCGTTTTCCAACCGCTCCCGCGTGGGGGCGGTGTTGACGATCAGGAACGTCAAGAGGAACATTCTCTCGTTGCGGCTTTGCAGGTCGGCCAGCAGCTCGGCGGCATCCTTGGAAAAGGTGACGAGATCGGGCGGGAGAATGTCAGGGTCATATCCAGCGCGGGTAGCCTTGCGCTGCTCCTCCACTTTCATCTTGTCGATGTCGGAGATTTTACCCTTGACCGTTTTAATGGCCTTGACCTGATCCACCGTCTGAATGTGCATGGTGACGGTCAGCTCGGCGTCCAGCTCCAAAATCTCCAACAGCAGCTTGTCCGACAGCTCCGACGCCATGATCTGCAAATAGGACGCCGCGCCCCATGTCTGGCCCACTCGGAACGAGCGGCTCTGCCGGAAGTCAAAGCTGTCCGGCACGATAAAGTCTTTCGTTCCCATGCCCGTATGGGCGATGTCCGCCCACTTGAAGCGGAACGGCTCCCGGCTGCCGGGGTGAAGCTGGCCGTGCAGCAGGGCCAGACGCTCCCGCCCGTCGAGGGGCTGGCTCTGCACCCCCAGCCGCTTAAAGTTGCCGATCACGTCCGCCTCTACACGTTCCAGACGGGGGCGGGCGGCGGCCACATTTTCAGCGGGGATGCAAAAGGTGACGTACTTGGCCCGTTCGATACCGTTGTTGCTTTTGGCGATCTGGTTTTTCAGCATCCCTGTGTATTCCGTGCGGACGCTGCTGAAGCGGTCATCCGCCTTGGGAATATTCACCTTGTAGCGACTCCCGGAGCGGCTGCGGCGGTTGACAAAGGAAAGCTGGAACGGCAGCGAACTGTCAAAATAATTCAGCCACGAACTCCAGCCGCCGAAAATGGCTGTCTGATCCTCGGCGGACGCAACGGAATAGTTGATGTCCTCATATTCCAGCGTTTTTGTGTAGACACCGCCGGGGAGCTGACAAATGCCGTCCGGCAGCATCCGCACATAGGGAATGGTCTGCTGGGCCGATATGGTCGCCGGACGATTACCGGCCCGCGTCAGGCTTTTTGACTTCTTGGGGCTTTTGCTCAAGTGTGACCTCCTTTCCCGCAAACGGGGCGTAGATATTCTGCGTCTGATAGGGCCTCACACCGGGCCGCAGGAACTTGGCCCGGATGATATTCCGGGCCACCTTTTCAAAGGGCAGGCCATCACGCTCATACATCGCCATGAAAAAGGCCGGGAGCATGAGCGCGATCATCAGGAACATCGCCCCGGTGCCGCCCAGCGCGTGACGGGTCAGCAGATACACGGGGATGCCCACGGCAGCCGCGCCGCCGAAGCAGATAAGCTGGCGGCGGGTGAGGTTAAAGGCAATTTTAGTCTTGATCTTGGAAAGATCGTTGGGAACATTCACATAGGGCAAGAAACATCCTCCTTTCCGCTATCTTCTGGCCACCGTGACCAGAGGCCCGCTGTCGGCTCCACCTCGTTGCCCCACACGGCCCAGCCGGGAGGGGTCTGCCGTGCGAACAGCTCCACGCGGGGCCTGTCGCCCATGAGGGCAACGATTTTCTCCCGCGTTTCGTCCGGCTTTTTGCTGTGGGCTTCAATGGGAGAAATGATAAATTGGTGAATATCTGCGGCCTGCCGCTTTGGGTGTCCCTTGGTCGCCAGCAGGCAAACCTCGGCGTTGGCCCGCGTCCAGAAGCCCAGCCCATAAAACCAGCTATCCGCCTTTTTGTTCTTTTTGAGCCAGACAAAAGCGACGCTTTTATAGGTGAAGCCCCACGCACGGATGAGCCGCAGAGCCTCCGGGAGCTGGGGAAACGTGGCCCACATGAAAAGGGCGCTGTCCTTGGCCGCAAGCTCGGCCACAGGCAGCGCGCACAATTCATCAATGCTCATGGTGGGGTAATGGTTTTCTGCCGCCCCCTGCACTTTCTTTGCGGAGTAGCGCCACGGGGGATCGGCGTAAATAATCTCGTAGGTTCCTGTCATCATTCTCCTTTCCCTCCAGATGCCACAGCCTCCTGCGCCCGCCGGATGCGCTCCGTGGCGGGACCGTAAAAGGCCGGGGCGGTTTCAAAGCAGACGAAGCGGCGGCCCGTGTTCAGCGCGGCCACGGCAGTTGTGCCGGAGCCAGCGCAGATGTCCGCCACCACCTCGCCAGGGCGTGTGTAGGTGCGGATCAGGTACTCGCACAGGGCCACGGGCTTCTGCGTGGGATGCACGGTGGTTGTCACCGTGGGGAACGCCAGCACGTTCCCCGGAAAGCGCCGCCCATCGGACTCGCCGCTGCTGCGTTCAAACTTTCCGTAGTTGGGGCTGTTCCCGCTGCAACGGTGGATTTTCTTGTACGGCTTGCCCTGTTCAAACTGCGGAAAGTAGGCCGGGGACTTCTGGTAGAACACCAGAATATTCTCCGTCTTTTTCAGCGGAGCGCGGCGGGCGTTGAGAAAACCCGTGCAGCGGCTTTTGTACCATACCCACTCATAACGGAGCATGGGGAGGTTGGATGCGCCCAGCACCTTGTCATAAGGGCATTGAGCGAAAAACAGGATGGCTCCGTTGGGCTTCACCGCCCAGCGCACCGCCTCCCACAACTCCGGCAGCGGCAGCGGCACATCCCAAAAGTTCCGAGTGGTGCCGTAGGGCGGATCGGTCAGAAGCATATCCACGCTATGCTTTGGCAGGGAGCGCAAGCCCTCAATGCCGTCGGAGAGATGCAGGCCCTCCGGGATCGGCTTCTGGCCACCGTGACCAGAAGCGGCGGTATCAGCGATAAGATCACCTTTCCTTTCTCAATGGGCGCTGAAGATGCTTTTGGAGATCGTCCCGGTTTTCATCAGCATGAAGCACAGAAGCACCGTATAGCCGATACAGCCCCAAATCGCGCCGATAGGATCTCCGCTTGTGGCGATCCCCTGAATGAGCACCGCATAGATCGCCACGCAGACAAGGATCAGCATACCCTGAAAGCCCACGGCAAACAGGGAGCGCAGATAATTCTGGCCCATCGTGCCAAGCTCCCGGTTGGAGAGCGTCGCCACGGGGATGGGCGCTAAACTGGTCAGCAGATATATCTCGATCATGCGGCCATATACGATCACGAAAATAAAAATGTTCAGCGCCAGCATGGTAAACTTAATGAGGAACGATTGCAGAAACAGGCCCAGCAGAGGGCCAAGCTCCATCGTTTCAAGGGTCATTTCCAGATCGGCCAGCATATCCGGCGTGATGTTGGTTGCGCCTGTGACGATGCCCGCCGCGCTTGCGATCACGCTTTGGGACACGTCAAAGACCGCCATGACGATATTGAATGTGTTGGACAGGATCAGGATGGCACAAGTGGTTTTGAATACCCATTTGTAGATATTCGCCACATCGAACTCGTGCATATTGTTCTTTTCCAGTATCATCTGGATCAGCTCATAGGTGGCAACGAAGGTCAGGATCAATCCGGCAATCGGCAATATCACCGTTTCGGAAAGCTGCCGTATCAGGGAGAACACCCCGGCGTTCCATGCCGCCGGGGTAGTCCCCACCTGTACGGATATTTCCCCGACGCGGGTATTCACCGTGTCAAACAGCCCCTCGAGGTTTCCCATGATGCCCTCGATTAAAAGCCCTTTGAGCCATTCCGTGATCCATTCGGTGAGAATACCCATCGGCAGCTACCCTTAAAACAGGGTAGACAGCAGAGGGATCAGGGTCGTGCCCAGCACGATGATGCCGCCGCCCGCCATGAGCTGCTTGATGCCCTGGCTTTTGGCCGCTGCGTTATCCGAGCCGTAGCCCTCCAGCAGATTGACCACGCCCCACACGGCAAGTCCAGCGCCCAGCGCCACGACGAGCGTTTGCAGGGTAGTAACGGCAGAAGCAAAAAACTGCATAAGTCCTCCATTTCTCCGGGGGCAAAGCCCCGGCCATGAAAAAAGCCGCCATTTCTGGCGGCAGCTACTCCTCTGGCCACCGTGACCAGAGGTTATACAAAGGCGTCCGGGTCGTCGAGGTCGTCATAGTTGAGGATGTCCTCGTCCTCGCCTGTGAGCGCCGCGTCCGGCACGTCCACCTTGTAAACGGTATAGGTTTCGTTGGGGTTGAGCTTGTCCATCCGCCGCGTCACAAGGCTGTTGAGGTCAAAAGCGTTTTTCACCTTGTCGGCCTCGGCGGTGTATTTATAGTTGGGATGCTGCTTCAAATCGTACTTCTTGGAATAGAACGGCGGCAGTCCCCGAAGCTGCAAAATGCACCGATCTCCGGGCATGGTAGCAAGCTCACTGGGGGTCATCAGCTCCCGGCCCAGCCGCTGGGTGTTCTGGCTGTAGCTTTCGGACTGACCCCGTGAACGGCCCTCGGTCTGCATGGAGATGGTGGCTTTCCCCAACCAATTCTCCGAAATTTCCTTGATGGTGGAGCTTTCGCGTCCGCCGAGGAACAGCACACTATCCATGTTGCCGAGGATGGTTTCCGCGTTCTTATCGTAGATGGCCTTGCATTGGGCGAGCTGCTGATACAGCAGGCACAGGCTGATCTCACGGGAGCGGATGACGGCCACCAGCTTTTCAAGCTGGGGCACCTGTCCCGTATTGGCCGCCTCGTCCCACAGTACCCGCACATGATGGGGCAGCCGTCCACCGTGAACATTGTCCGCCCGTTCGCACAGTAGATTGAACATCTGCGAAAAGGCCAGCGCCACAAGGAAATTGTAGGTACTGTCCGTGTCGCTGATGCAGAAGAATGTCGCCGTCCGGCGATCTCCCATGCGGTCAAGCTCCAGCTCGTCATAGGACATGATCTCCCGAAGCTGGGGGATGTCAAAGGGGGCCAGACGTGCGCCGCAGGAAATAAGTATGCTTTTGGCCGTCTTGCCGCTGCTTAGCTTGAATTTACGGTATTGCTTCACGGCGAAGCAATCCGGCTTGCGTTTGGCAAGACCATCAAACATATAATCCACGGCGTTTTTATAGTTTTCGTCATCCTCCTTGACCTCCATGCCGGAGATCATATCCACCAGCGTATTCATATTCCGATCCTCGGCAGGCCCCTCAAAAATGATATAGGCAATCAGGGCGCAGTACAAAAGCGTTTCCGCTTTCGTCCAGAACGGATCGCCCTCCTTGCCCTCGCCCTTGGTGTTGGTGATCAGGGCGTTCACGAATTTCAGGATGTCGGCCTCATTGCGGATATATGACAAAGGGTTGTAGTGCATGGACTTGGAAAAGTCTATGCTGTTGAACACCTTAATTTTGTAGCCCCGTTTTTGCAAAAACGAGCCGACCTGCCCCAGCACACCGCCCTTGGGGTCTACCACCACATAGGAAGAATGAGCTTGCAGGAGTTGCGGCGTGAGCCAAAAGCGGGTCTTGCCCGAGCCGGACGAGCCGATGCCACAGAAATTGAGGTTGCGGGCGTTGGCGGGATTTTTCGGACGGGTGTTCATGGTGAGCCGTTCCGTGGCGGTCAGCAGCATATTGTTTTCAAACTTGGGATCGACAAAAGGGCGTATATCTTTTTCAGATCCCCATGAAGCGTTTTGTCAAGTGCTTTTTTGAGTTATTGACGCAAATTATCGTGAAAGTGCGAAAGTGCAAAGTGCAAAGGGTCTGCGTTTTGCACTTTCAGCTTGCGGGTTCGGGTGGCCGCTTCCTCTTGATGAAGTTGTACCATTGACCGCCGACACGCCTTGCGCCTAAAATGCCGCCCATGTTGCGCTTGGCGTTCTGTACCGTCCTTTCGGATATTCCGGCTTCGGCGGCTGCTTTTACGATTTCCTCGCTGGCAAGCTCTTTCCCGTCTGCCAGTAAATCCAGTATCAGACGTTCCGCCTGTTCGGTCTTGGTGGCGGTGTTCCCGCCCGCGCCGGACAGCAGCTCGTCGGCGGTTATATCATATTCGCCTATCCACGAAAAGCCCGTTTCCGGGTCAAGGCAAAAGGCAACGGGCTTGCCCTCCGGCGCAAGGGAAGATTTGTCATGGACGATAACGCGCGCATTCGGCTCTCGCTTCACGCGCCCAATCAGCAGGACGCTCCTTGCTGCGGCGCGGAAGTCGATAGAACCTAAGCCCCGGTATGCGCTCTGCCCTCCGGCAGCTTTGTTGAGATGTCCGATAAGGATAATGGCGCACCCGGTACGCTCGGCAACATCGGCAAGGCGGCGGAACATGGGGCGCACTTCGTTCGCCCGGTTCATGTCGGTTTTTTCGCCCATGTACGCCTGTATGGGGTCAAGGATAATCAGACGCGCCCCGTTCTGTATGATTGCTTTCTCTATGCGCTCGTCGGACAGGGTAAGCTCCCGTTTTGCTTCATCAATCACAAGCACCCGGCCAAGGTCTGCGGCGGCTTCTATCAAGCGGGGCTTGACGGTATCACCCAAACCGTCCTCGGCGGTCTGGTAAATCACTTGGAATGGCGGCAAGGGTTTCATTCCCGGCAGCGTTCCCCCGGTGGTGCAGGCGGCAGCAAGGCGTAGGGCAAAAGTGGTCTTGCCCTCGCCGGGATTGCCTTGCACAATGGTTACTTTCCCAAAGGGAATATACGGCTCCCATAGCCATTCAACGGTCTGTGTATCAACCTCGCTCATGCGGATAATCTCAACGGTTTCCTCCTGGGTTGGCTCTTTCAAGCCGTAAATCGCTTCCCGGATATACTTCCCGTCTGTGATTTCTGCCCGGTGCTGCAATACCTCGTTCCAGTCCTTGTAAAGCGGCACAAGGCGGTGGACGGTATATCCCTCCGGCACAAGCTCCGCAAGGCGGCTGCAAGCGTCACTTCCGGCTTGGTCGCTGTCAAGGCAGAGGTAAACGGTCTTGATGTTCGGACGGTCAGAGAGGAAACGCAACAGGGCTTTTTCTCCCACGCCGCCCAATGACAAATAGCTCTGTTTCTGCCATGCCTTTTTGAACAGGCAGAGAAAAGATAACAGGTCAACCGGGGCTTCAAAGGCAAAAAGCCTTTCGCCCTCGCCCCGGTAGCAGAAGTTAAAGGCTTTGTCGCTGCCTTTCACATCAAGCCGGAAGCTCCCGGCTGTGCCGCGCTGGTGGGCATGTCGCGGTATGCCGCTTTCATCTCTGCCGACGAATACGGCGTTATGGTGGGCGGCTTCCTCGTAAATATCACCGCTGGCAAAGAAAAAGCCCGTCACATCTTCATCAATGCGGCGGGTGGCTGTGAGGTAGTTCCTCGCTATGCGGTTGTCGGTGCTGCGGGGTGGTAGTCGGAAGTCAGAGAGGGGCGCGGGGCTTGGTCTGTCCGGCGGTGCGGTTCCTTTTTCTCCTGTCAGCAGTTCAACGGCTTCGGTAAAGCTCTTGCCGAAAAACTCCATGACAAAATCAACAGGTGCGCCGCCTTTGCTTTGGCTGTGCCTGTACCATTTGTTTCCCCGGACGGTCAAGCTGTCGTGCCGTTTCCAGCGGTACTCGTTCCCGGCGCGGGTAAGCTGCTCGCCCTGTGATTGCAGGAAAGAAACAAGGTCGGCTTGGTTGGCGCGGTCTATTTGTTCTTGAGTGTAATACATGGTTGATACCTCGCTTTCTGTGGTTGAATTGTTCATGGTCTTTAAGTATAATAAAATCAGTAATCGAAATTTGTGAGGGTACTAAAATGGTATTTGAAAAAATTGATAGAAACAGTTGGAAGCGGAAAGAGTATTTTGAACACTACTTTACGAATATACCTTGCACATACAGCATGACTGTTAAAGTGGATATTACACAAATAAAGAAAAAATAAATGAAATTATATCCAGCAATGCTTTATTACATTACAACGATTGTGAACCGCCATTCTGAATTTAGAACAGCAATC
>NZ_JAJEPW010000087.1:0-9041 GCF_020687045.1 Brotocaccenecus cirricatena | reverse complement strand
TTACGGCAGAGTCCCGCGAACGGGACTCTGCCGTAACTTTGTTCATTTCCGTATATGTTCCCGGTGCTGGACTGCCGGGTGCCAGGGCATCAGCTTTTCCAGCTCCTCATGGGTCGGAGATTTGCCCAGATAGGGCAGCATACTCAGCACCAGCAATAGATACCCATAAGGCTCAATGCCGTTGGCCTTGGCTGTTTCCAACAGCGAATACACAATAGCACTGGATTCTGCTCCCTTGATACTGTCGCAGAACAGCCAATTCTTTCTTCCCACCACAAAGGGCCGGATCGCGTTCCCAGCCAGATTATTGGAGATAGGGACATCTCCATAGTCCAGAAATGCCATAAGCTGCTGTTTCCGGTTCAGGGAATACCGTACCGCATCCTCCAGCTTGCTGCCTTTTTCCGGGTGGATCGATTTCAGCCATGCAAAATACTCCTCCAGAAGGGGCAAAACCTCATTCTGGCGGTACTCTTTCCGAGCCTTGACATCGGCATATATGTATTTCTTCTCCAGAGAGAACAGCTTCGTGCAATACCGAAATCCTACGGCGGCTTTGCTGGTTTTCACAGTTGCACCGTCTGGCATGGCCTCCCGCCATTTTCGCCTGGCATGGGCCCAGCAGCCGCAGCGGGTCACCTTCTGCACCTGATTGTATCCTGCGTAGCCATCCGTTATCAGGCATCCGCCAAAGCCTTTCAGAAAGCTCTCCGGGCGTTTGCCGCTCCGGTCAGGCTGGTACTCAAAGATGCGAATATGCCGTTCGCTGTATTCTCCGCTGGCATAGAGCCACATTCTGGATTCTGAGGCGGCAGGCTTGTTGTCCTCTTTCAGCACCTGCACCACTGTTTCATCCGCGTGGATCACGGATTGTTCCAGAAGCTGCCGCTTCATATGCTTGTACAGCGGCTTCAGCCAGCTCTGGGCACACTGGATCACCCAGTTGGCCATGGTGGCCCGGCTCAGCTCCACTCCCTGTCTCGCCCAGATCTTCTCCTGCCGGGCCAGAGGAACTCCGTCCACATACTTCTTCGTCATAACATCTGCCACAGTAGAGGGAGATGCCAGAGAGTGCTTCATAAGAGGAGGCGGCGTTCTGGTGGTAATGATATGGGCGAAGCCGGTATCCTTCTCACACTTGTCGCAGGCATAGGTGCAGCTGTAGTATTCCAGAATCTTCTCAGACTGCGGGATAATGATGAGTTCCCTGCGGACGAGCTTCTTACCAATGAGCTTAAAAGTGCCGCCGCACTTGTCACAGGTACGCCTGGATTCCGGAAGGTCAATTACAATTTCTTCTACAGGAAGATTCTTTGCCAGCTCGTCAATGGTTCTTTTCTTCTTCCGGGCATGCGCTTTTACGGTAAGGGTTTCCTCCGTAGGTTCCTCCGCCTTGCTGTCCTGACAGATCTCTGCCTCATTGAACAGGCTCATTTGATCTTCGCTCAGAACATAGCTCCTCTTCTCACTGGACTGGCCGAAGCGGGCTCTCTGCGCATTGGCAAGGATCTCATTCATGTGCTCCAGCTTCCGCTTCAGCTCTGCGTTTTCCCGCTGCAGTGCTTCTACAGACTGGATCAGCGGGCGGATGAGCTCCGCGACTTCCGCGGCAGTATATGTGATTTTCCTGTCTGCTGCGGCCATGAATTCTCCTCCCAAAACGGCTTTAACCTGCCTTTATTATACCACAAAGGCAGGTTAAAGTACAGAAATATATGCAATTTTCGGAACATTTTTGTCAGAATAGATCCCTCGGTTTTCCTTTGCGGATAGCCGTTTTCTGCTCGATCCGAAGCCCTTCCATGAGCCAGCGGAAGCTCTGGGGATCCAGTAACCGCAGTTCTGCTTCTGACCTGGGCCATTGAAATCTCCCGTTGGATAACCGTTTATATAGCAGGATATATCCGTCGCCGCACCAGTACAGAGCCTTGATCCGGTCCGTTCGTCTGCCGCAGAACAGGAACAGACTTTCTTCGTCAAAATGACTGCCATACTGCTGCTTCACAACTGCGGCAAGGCCGTCGATCCCAAGACGGAGATCTGTATAGCCGCAGGCAATATAGAAATTCCGGACTTTTGTCAGATCTATCATAGCGATTGAATGGACTGAAGCAGTGCAGCGACAGTCTCAATATCCACACCGACCGGCAGCTTCTGCCATCTGACTGCGGAGTTTCCGGAGCCAGTAGTAAAAGCTTTTCTCGGAGATCCCACGCCGTCGGCAAAATTCCCGTTTTGTCAGTCCACTGTTGCTGCATTCCTGAATAAGCATTCTCCATGTCTGCGCCCGATAGTCGTCCCGCACTGCCAATACATCTGCCATTTGATAGCATCTCTCCCTCCTTCTCGAAAAACTCACCGTGCGTTTTTCAAGTTTTGGGATATTATCTCACATCGTTGGGTGAGATGCCATGCGGGGGTTATTGTGCGCTTACGCTGGGAGCGCAATCCGGCCGCTGAGCAGCGCATCTGTGGCCGTCGGCCAGCGCAGATTGCAAGGATTTTATAAAAAGAAACTGGACACCAATCAAGATATCTCACCCTGCCTTTCTTTCAGCTCTGTAATATCGTCCGCATAGAAGTGTCCGGTGGAGTTGATGCGGCGGCAAATCTGATTGATGTTTGAGGCAACACGGCTGACTGCGGCGGCAAGTTTCTTCTGCTGCGTATAGTCCACCTTGATGATATAACCGTCAATCGCCATCTTCCGGAGATATGCTCCCATGTTCCTTGTTCCGAGTTGCGCCATCTTTGCCTTGATGATTCTTTTCTCATCGTCGGAGACGAAGAAGAGTATCTGATTTGGTCGCGTTCTGTTTGCCATAGGCGTTCCGTCCTTTCGTAAAGGAAGAGGGTTTGGGAGATTTCCCAACAAGCATTTCTTCGATTAAGGGGAGGGTTTCCTTAATCGGAAATCGCTGTGTGTATATACACCGGCTGTGCTTGCTATTCTCTTAAATCGTATTCCCTCGCAGAGATTCCTCGTAAAATACCCCTTCATATAACAACGGACAGTTTATTGGGATTTGTCCGGGATTAAACAGGATTTTTCTTGTTCTCGTTTTGGTTTGATACGTCTGCAACTATCGTTTCCACATAAAAAAGACTGCTTGGCATTGCCGCCTTGCAGTCTTTTTATCTCACTATTCAATTCATTTGGTCGCACGGCAATCGACATTATTCCAGTGATGAGAACAGCTCTCCGTCAATGCTTAGAACGGCATCCATTGGAATCTTTGCGCCGTCCTGCATGGTGATCCGCCGCTCAAAATCATCGATCTTTTTGACTGCGCCGACTGCTGATACATATTTTCCGCCAGCCTTCCGCTCATCAGGTTGGAAGAAGGTAATGGTGACCTCCGGCGCATCATCAAGGGCGTCCATGAGAAGCTGATACTTCATGTCCAATGCAGTCAGTGCTTCCTCGTCAAGCTCGATCTTTTCATCGGTCAGACGCCCGGTTTCCTTAATGGCTGCGTCGTAACCGGTAAGAGCTGCGAATGGTGAAAACTGTGCGGCACGTTCTATCATGGGCATCTGCGGTCTGGTGGCAGAAACATGATGCGGAAGGTCTATAATGTCATCGTAATTCTCAATTACGTCTTACGCTCTCCAATTTGCAAATTATGCTCCTGACAGGTCACTCGCACAGGAATATGACCGGTCAGATCGTAGAGCTTCTTTTTGTATTGTTCCGTTGAAATGGCTCCCTTTTCAAGAAAGGTCGATAGAATATCTTTATGTTTAAGAAATAGAAGTTGAATTCTCTTTTTCGCAGGAAAGAACGAGCCTATCCGCGTTTCACCTTTCGCTTTATCTATTTTGTAGTTCAGATAACTACCATATTTCTATACGATAGTTTTTTAAATTTGTTTTTTCTACAAATTTCATAATTTCGCTTGTATCACCGTTATGCGATTTAAAAACCCATAATCTGTCTTTTAGGAACGGAACCAGTATTTCTTCATAATACGGAAAATCTGTACCCATAAGAGTGTGACCCATAATCACTATAGTATCTATATCGCTGTGAGTCCAAGCAAACTGTGTTAGTTTTTTATAGTTCTTGCTTAGTTTCTTTGTGCTTTTTTCTATAAAATCTTCGATAACTCTTATTGAAGGTTCAACATAGTCAGCGTATGCTTCATCAGAATTATACCATTTGTTTATCTTATTCATCTCTTTTTTTTCATTAATTACTGCTCCGAATTGTAGTTCCTGCCTAATATACATATTTTGAAATGATGGGCCGACGCTAACTCTCCAGATATTTAATGCTTCCTCTTTTCCGACTTCCGGAGCGAACATTTCCAGACAAATTTTTTTGCCATCTGCAATAGCACTCTTTAGACCCTTTAGTTTTTTCAAAGAGCCATGAATGTGGAAAATGTTGCTATCTGGAATATGATATAAAGTCTGCAATGTATCAAGATAATTGAAGTTTATGTACAGATCATTAGGG
The DNA here is from genome assembly GCF_020687045.1 of Brotocaccenecus cirricatena. Lineage (NCBI taxonomy): Bacteria > Bacillati > Bacillota > Clostridia > Eubacteriales > Oscillospiraceae > Brotocaccenecus > Brotocaccenecus cirricatena. The sequence goes on along the minus strand of NZ_JAJEPW010000087.1, from coordinate 4,579 downwards.
CTCAGAGCTAAGTCAGGCGTTGCACTTTTAGTGTTAATTGACGAAAGCCAGTCGTAAAGATATTTACCGGTAAAATTTGTTATGAAATCCGTCAAACCTCTAAACGCATCCTCGAGGTCATTTCCATGGTAAGAAAGTACGCCGTTTTCGTGGCTTCTGTAATAAACCTTATCTGCTACAGAAGGAAGGTCTGCAAATCTACAAAGCATTTTTAGATAATTAATTTTTAACGCATCTTCTATTGCCATTGCTGTCTACGAGGACACGAGAGGTCATGTAGAATCCAAGTGCAAGAAATGCGGGCGGATCACAGTCTTTGATGTGCTGAATATGAGAAGATTGCGACCGCGTACCAAGTAAGAACCAGAGGACAAGCCTCTGTTCTAAAATAAAATATATGTCATAGCTGAGCTGTGGAGCCGCCTGATAGGTGAAGTCATCCTAATGCCGCATGAGACAGAGTTTAATTACTCTGTTTTATCGGCATGGGATTCAAACCTCACCGTCATGCGGCTCTTTTTCTGTCTTCACCCTTTCTTACGACGATGCTGGAAAGAATGGAAAATCAAGGACTGATAAGCCGTGTTCAGTCTGAAACGGACAAAAGGAAAACACTCCTGTTTCTGACTGAGAAAGCACATGCCTTAAAGGGCGAGTACGATTCTGTATCTGATGAGATGGGCAGCATTTACTACAAGGGTTTTTCAGAGGAAGAAATTACCCGGTTTGAGGAATGCCTCGACCGCATCAGAAAGAATCTTGAGGAGTGGCAGAAGTCATGAGTATTTGTATCAAAGATCAGATTCAGAACATGAATCTCGTCATCGGCTGCACAGTGGGGTGTGCATATTGCTATGCCCGCAACAATGTGAAGCGCTGGCATATGATTGATGACTTCACTGACCCTGAATTCTTTCCGGGTAAGCTCAAGATGATGGAAAAGAAACGTCCGCAAAACTTTCTTCTTACCGGCATGAGCGATCTCTCCGGATGGAAGCCGGAATGGAGAGACGAGGTATTTGCAAAGATCCGTGAAAATCCACAGCATCAGTTCTTGTTTCTTACCAAGCGCCCCGATCTGCTGGATTTTGATACCGATCTGGAAAACGCATGGTTTGGCGTTACGGTGACGAGGAAAGCCGAACTGTGGCGTATCGACGCCCTTCGGAAAAACGTCAGAGCAAAACATTACCATGTTACCTTTGAGCCGTTATTCGACGATCCCGGCACAGTTGACCTTTCCGGAATCAATTGGATCGTTGTCGGCACCATGACAGGAACTCAGAGCAGGAAGATTCATACGGAGCCGGAATGGGCATGGTCTCTGACGGATCAGGCACACGCACTCGGCATTCCGGTGTTTATGAAGGAAGACCTTGTCCCTATCATGGGGGATGAAAATATGATTCAGGAAATGCCGGAGGAATTCAACAAAGTGTTGGAGGTGCAGAGATCATGGCAGAAGTAATCGATGGAATCCTCATTCGTGAGGTGGAAACAAAGAACATCATGACCAAGTCCAGTCTGTCGGTAGGCGGGTACTCGGTCAATCCCTATGTGGGCTGTACACATGCCTGCAAGTATTGCTATGCTTCTTTTATGAAGCGCTTTACCGGACACACGGAGGAATGGGGCACTTTCCTTGATGTGAAGCATTGGCCGGAAATTAAAAATCCGAAGAAATATGCCGGACAGCGTGTGGTCATCGGTTCTGTGACGGATGGCTACAATCCACAGGAGGAGCAATTCGGGAATACCAGAAAACTTCTGGAGCAGTTAATCGGCAGTGACGCAGATATTTTGATCTGCACAAAGTCTGATCTTGTGGTACGGGATATTGATCTGCTGAAGAACCTTGGACGAGTGACCGTTTCATGGTCGATCAACACACTGGATGAAAATTTCAAGAACGATATGGACTCTGCTTCGAGCATTGAGCGGCGCATCGCTGCTATGAAGCAAGTATATGATGCAGGTATCCGTACAGTCTGTTTCGTATCTCCGGTATTCCCCGGCATCACGGATTTTGAATCCATCTTTGAGCGGGTAAAGGATCAGTGTGATCTGTTCTGGCTCGAAAACCTCAATCTTCGAGGCGGCTTCAAAAAGACGATCATGGATTATATCGCCGGAAAATATCTTGATCTTGTACCGCTTTACGATGAGATCTATAACAAGCATAACCGCAGTTATTTTGAAGCACTTGAAGTAAAAGCTGAGGAAATGGCTAAGAAGTATGATTGTCCCTTTGTGGATAATGAAATGCCTTATGGCAGAGTCCCGCAGGGACATCCGGTAATCGTGGATTATTTCTATCATGAGGAAATCCGAGGGACAGAGAATACCGGAAAAAGAAATCGTTAAACTCTCTACTCTATCCAAAACTACTATCCCTTGCAAACAAGGCCCTTACAAGGCGTGGAATCATCGTGTCCACTTTTGAAAAAACAACTTCCGCAAAAATGTTCCTCATGTCTACTTTTGAAAAAGCAAATCAAAAATAAATATTTTTCGTGTCTACTTTTCTTGACTACTACAATATCATGAACGCATTTTCTGAGTTCGTCGTGAAAAGTGTGTATGCGCATCAAAAGTTCGCTGTAAAAAATGTAGATCAAATCCCAAAATTCATTGCATTTTTTGCGATTCGGTGGTATACTATATTTGCAGTATGAGATAGGGGGTGCAAGTATGTATCGAATCGCAATGGAAAAGCTACTGAAATGGAAAGAAAGCAAGCGGCGGAAGCCGCTGATTATCGAGGGAGCACGGCAAGTCGGGAAAACCTGGCTGATGAAGGAATTCGGAAAGCTCTATTATACCGATACCGTATATATCAACTTCGATTCCAATTCCAGAATGGCTGAACTGTTTGCCTCTGATCTGGACACAGAGCGTTTGATCATGGGGTTGGAATTGTATTCCGGCCGAAAAATTGATCCCGACCACACCCTCCTGATTTTTGATGAGGTACAGGAAGTGCCAAGAGCGCTCAGCTCTCTCAAGTACTTTTACGAAAATGCGCCGGAGTACCACATTGTATGCGCAGGCTCTCTGCTGGGCATTGCCCTGCATGAAGGCACTTCATTCCCGGTGGGCAAAGTGGATTTTTTGAAGCTATACCCGCTCTCTTTCAAGGAGTTTTTGATGGCCACCGGTAAGGAGCGTTTTGCAGAGCTGCTCAACAAGCAGGATTATCCGATGATCACGAGCTTTAAGCAGACCTACATTGATGCGCTCAAGCAGTATTATTTTGTAGGCGGTATGCCGGAAGCGGTGCAGAGCTTTGCGGAGAATAAGGATTTTAATGAGGTCCGCGAGATACAAAAGAGAATCCTTGCCGCTTATGAGCAGGACTTTTCCAAACACGCACCGAATGAGATCGTCCCTAAGATCCGCATGCTTTGGAACAGCATCCCCTCGCAGTTGGCAAGAGAAAACAAGAAGTTCGTCTATGGCCTCGTTCGAGAGGGCGCGCGGGCCAAGGATTATGAAACGGCGATTCTGTGGCTTTCCGATTGCGGACTGGTTCATAAGATCAGCCGTGTAAACGCTGGCGGAATTCCCCTGAAGGCCTATGAAGACTTAAAGGCATTCAAGCTGTTCCTTGTGGATGTGGGACTGCTTGGGTGTATGGCAGGCCTTCGTCAGCGCACCTTACTGGACGGAAACGACCTCTTTATTGAATTCAAAGGTGCCCTTACGGAGCAGTATGTTTGCCAGCAGCTGAAAACCATTGAGGATCTGGGCGTTTACTACTACACCAATGACAGAGGTTCCTGCGAAATTGACTTCATCGTGGATGCAGGCGAGCAGGTGATTCCGGTAGAGGTGAAGGCTGAAACCAACCTCCGGGCAAAAAGCCTGAAAACCTATCAGGAGAAGTTCACACCCGAAATCGCCGTCCGTACTTCAATGGCGGATTTCAAAAAAGAAGACCGGCTTGTGAATTTGCCGCTGTATGCAGTAGAGCAGATTGCCGAGCTATAACTCGTGATCTGCCGCACCGCCGCTGTGATACGCGAGCCGGGAAATGTACCGAGTGTGTGATAGAATGAGACTGACAAATCGAAATTTATATATAAAGGAGAATATTGATGAAACTGTTTTTATGTTCGCACTTTTCAAGTGTAGGAAGTCTGATAAAGGAAGAAATTGAAAATAAAAAAGTCGCATTTATTCCAACAGCTTCGCTGCGTGAAGGCTACACCGGTTATGTCGGCTCGGCTCGAAAATTATTCAAAAAGTTGGGAGCAATCGTAACTGAAATTGATATTTCAACGGAGGCTTATTCAACGGTACAGTCTGTTTTTGGAGATGCGGATGTGATATATTTTACCGGCGGAAATTCTTTTTTCCTTATAGACCAGCTCCGTAAAACGGGAACGGATGAGCTGTTGAAGAAAGAATTGGCAAAGGGAAAACTGATGATTGGTGAATCGGCAGGTGCGATTATATGCGCTCCAAGCATCCAATATATCGAGCAAATGGATGAAAAGCCGGAGGACTACTCACAAGAAGATGATGCAGGGCTTGATTTGATTGATTTCTATGTTCTTCCGCATTATCTTACAGCACC
>NZ_JAJEPW010000086.1:0-9146 GCF_020687045.1 Brotocaccenecus cirricatena | reverse complement strand
CTGGTCGAGCAGCGCGACGGCTTGATGCTCGGCATCTGCAACGGCTTCCAGGCGCTCATCAAGCTTGGCCTCGTGCCCTACGGAAGGATCATGGATACCGACGAGTCCTTCCCGACACTCACCTACAATGTCATCGGCCGCCACCAGTCCAAGCTCGTGCGCACGCGCGTGTGCTCGACGCGATCTCCGTGGCTTGCGGGAACAGAGGCGGGAGATATTTACACCGTTCCCATTTCGCACGGCGAGGGGCGTTTTCTCGCCTCGCAGGAGCTGATCGAACAGCTTGCCGCAAACGGCCAGATTGCCACGCAGTATGCAGGCCTTGACGGATATGCTACAATGGATACTGCTTTTAATCCCAACGGCTCCGTCTGCGCCATCGAGGGCATCACCTCCCCCGACGGGCGGGTGTTTGGCAAAATGGGGCACAGCGAGCGCATCGGCCCCGCGCTTTACCGAAACGTGCCGGGGACTTACGATATGCACCTGTTCGCCTCGGCGGTGCGTTACTTCAAAAAATAGGAGGGCAAGTCATGGCCTATTACTATCCCGATCCGTCTCATACCTTCAGCGAGTACCTGCTCGTACCGGGCTACACCTCGGAGGAGTGCGTGCCCGACCGCGTTTCGCTCAAAACGCCGCTGGTCAAATACCGCAAGGGGCAGGAGGACTGCCCCATCAGCCTGAATATCCCGATGGTCTCGGCGATCATGCAGTCGGTGTCGAACGATACGCTCGCCGTCGCGCTTGCCAAGGAGGGCGGGCTTTCGTTCATCTTCGGCTCGCAGTCCATCGAAAGCGAGGCGGAGATGGTGCGCCGCGTGAAGAGCAGCAAGGCGGGCTTCGTCGTCAGCGCCTCGAATCTCACGCCTGAGCACACGCTGGCCGATGTGCTCGCGCTCAAGGAGAAAAACGGCTTCTCCACCGTCGCCATCACTGAGGACGCCATGCCCAACGGGAAACTCCTCGGCATCGTCACGAGCCGTGACTACCGCGTCAGCCGCATGAGCACAGACCTCAAGGTGCGCGATTTTATGACGCCGCGAGAAAAGCTCATCACTGCTCCCTCCTCCACCACGCTCAAGGAGGCCAACGACATCATTTGGGAGCACAAGCTCAACGCCCTGCCCATTGTGGATGAGAACGACTGCCTGCGCTACTTCGTTTTCCGCAAGGACTACGCCGAGCACAAGGAGCACCCCCTCGCCCTCCAGGACGCGCAGAAGCGCTATCTGGTCGGCGCGGGCATCAACTCCCGCGACTACCACGAGCGCATCCCCGCGCTCGTTGAGGCGGGCGCGGATATTCTCTGCATTGACTCGTCCGAGGGCTACTCTGTCTGGCAGAAGAAGGTCATTGACTTCGTGCGTGAGAACTACGGCAATACCGTGAAGATTGGCGCGGGCAATGTGGTCGACCGCGACGGTTTCCGCTTCCTCGCCGAGTGCGGCGCAGACTTTGTCAAGGTCGGCATCGGCGGCGGTTCCATCTGCATCACGCGCGAGACCAAGGGCATCGGCCGCGGTCAGGCGACCTCTCTCATCGAGGTCTCCGCCGCGCGCGACGAATATTTCCGCGAAACGGGCGTCTATGTTCCCATCTGCTCCGACGGCGGCATCGTCCACGACTATCACATGACGCTCGCCCTCGCCATGGGCGCGGACTTTCTGATGCTCGGCCGCTACTTCGCCCGCTTTGACGAATCGCCCACGAATAAGCTCCTTGTCAACGGCGTGTATGTCAAGGAATACTGGGGCGAGGGCTCGAACCGCGCGCGCAACTGGCAGCGCTACGACCTCGGCGGCAAGACGGGTCTTGCCTTTGAGGAGGGCGTGGATTCCTATGTCACCTACGCAGGCTCTTTGCAGGATAATGTCGCGCGTAGCCTTTATAAGGTCAAATCCACCATGTGCAACTGCGGCGTGACCACGATCCCCGATCTTCAGAAGAACGCGAAGCTCACGCTCGTCTCCGCCACCAGCATCGTCGAGGGCGGCTATCACGATGTGATGCTCCGCTCCACCGGCAAGGGGAATGACTGAGCAGGGGCGCGCCAATTGACAACGCAAAGCGCATCCAGCTTATCACTTATTGGGCGTAGATTTTCAGAAATTCGCGGATCTGCGCCGCGTTCAGCTTTTTTCGCAGGGCAAAAAAAACGGCGGCTCGAAAGCCGCTGCACATAACACTTATCAAAAACAACGATGACCCTTGGCCGATCTCCTGCGTTTCACGGCCAAGGGTCATCCATGGTTCTTAATATCTAACATCATTGACTACCTCTCTTTCTGCGGAGTCACGGCATACAAGATCTTTCCTGTGCTGGGGTGCTCTCTGCTATGCAATGCACCGTTGCGCGGTTCTCATGATGCGGGGAACATTGGAGTGTTTTTCTCAGATCCCTTGCAGCCGTCTTCCCCGTGCCGCCATGGCTCGGGGGTATCCTCACTGTACATTGGTCTCACCCTTTCTTTTTGTACTTAAAGGATAGCATCTTTTTGTGGGGACTGCAATTCGCAAAACAGCAGAAAAAAGCAGTGAAAAACTGTTTAAACTGATGAAATTCTGCACGGTCCCGAATTTTCACTTGACCGATTTATCGCTTTATCATATAATACTATGCCCTGACCTCCGGCGTGGATGTGAAAACGCTCTCAGGCATCCTGGGTCATACCCGGGCGACCTTCACGCTGGACACCTACACCCACACCACCGGCGATATGCAAAAGAGGGCGGCAGAGATCGTAGATGAATTTTTGACCGATATTTTCGGAGAGGAGCTGAAGCCGTGGCAAGAAAATGAAAAAACGGAGAAGGAACTGTCCGCCTGAGAAAGGACGGCCGATGGGAAGGACGCGTGGTCATCGGCTACGATGACAAGGGTCTGCCGAAAACGAAAAATGTGCTGGCTAAAACAAAATCTGAGTGTGTGGAGAAGCTGAAAACGCTGAAGGACGCCCTTGCGCCGCCCGCGCCGCCGAGGATCAATGCGGATATGCCATTCGGGGACTGGATGGAGCACTGGTATGAGACGCACAGCAGACCTACCGCCCGTCCCGGCACACGGCGGATCTACGAAGGCTGCCTCCGGCTGTACATCAGACCGGGGCTGGGTCATATCCCGCTGAACAGGCTGACCGCGAAGGATATGCAGCGGTTCTTCGCCTGGCTGAAAACAGAGGGGCGTGCGGACCAATCGGACGGTGAAACGGGGCTGGCGGACTCCCAGCTCCGCAACATCCACAGCCTGTGCCGGCGGGCGCTGGAACGGGCGGTATCGGAAAACCTGATTCCACAGAACCCGGCGTCCGGCTGCAAGCTGCCGCCCGCCCGAAAAGGGGAAATGAATGTCCTCTCGCGGGAGTCCATGCAGAAGCTGCTGATCCAGGCGAAGGAGGAAAAGTACTACGAGTTGTTCCTGCTGGAATTTGCCACAGGACTGCGGTTGGGCGAGCTGACGGCCCTGCAATGGGAGGAGCTGAATTTGACCACGGGCGAACTGCGAATCAGCAAGCAGGCGGTGGTCATAGGCTCGGAATTGGTCATCACTGAGCCGAAAACAAAGGCGGCGGTACGCACTCTGCTCCTACCGCCCAAAGTGTTGGAGGTGTTCAGAGAGTACCGGAAAAGGAATGTTTCCAGATGGCTGTTTCCGTCACCAAAGAAGGAGGATTCGCCTCTGCTCCCATCGGTGGTGCGCCAGCGGCTGCACAGGCTGTTGGACCACGCGGGCTGTGAACGGGTACGCTTCCATGATCTCCGGCACACCTTCGCCACCAATGCCCTCGCCCACGGGATGGACATTAAGACGCTGTCCACCATCCTGGGGCATGTCTCCGCGGCCACCACGCTGAACACCTACTCCCACATCACGGAGGAGATGCGGCGGCAGGCGGCGGCGAGGATCGACGCGGGTATCGCCAAAGCGCAGCCGATGCCGGCGGAAGAAAACGCACCACAAGAGCGCACGATGACCGACTTCCAGGTAAGAAAGCGATGGAGCAGACGGACGGCATAACAGGAAGCAGTCCACCCCGCCTGAGGGAAATCCCCGGCGGGGCGGCTTTTCGCTGTCTGTGGGCAAATATGTGGTCAAAGGGGTGCGGCGCAGAAAGGAATGCTTAGATTTGTGCTGTGAATACACCTGTTTGCGGTATATTTGGCAATATGCAGGAGGAATAATCCACAGAAATCACGGGTGCGCTCAGTTGCGCTGGCAGAGGCAAAGAATAGGTGCGGCAGCCGTGCGCTCACAGCTTCTTGAGCCGCGCCATAAATTCCGCTGTGAGTTCCTCCTCTACATCCTCGTCACGCTGCATACGCCGGGCGTCGGAGTCTTTCCAGCGCAGCAGCACCTGCCGCACTGCCTGCTTATCACGCCGGAGCGTGCGGGGGTCCAGTCCCTCATACGCCGCGTGATAGTCTGGGTAGTGCAGAGCGTAGCGCCGATAGTCCTCGATGGTGTTGTCGAACGCCTGGAGGCTGCCGTCAGGTACAAGCACCGACGCCGCCATGCACGCCAGACGCGCCAGACGCCGCAGATGGTCATCCTCCGAATCAAACCGAATCGCCGGCGCGAAGTCCTCCACCGGCGGGTCGGAAATAAAACGGCGGCGTTTTTTTCGGCGCGTTTGCTTTCAATGCCCTGACGATACAGGAACTGACTATTCCGACTTCCGTGGAGAACATTGGCTGCTGCGCTTTCGCGGGCCAGAAGGTACGCCGTCTGATGCTGCCGGAGGGTCTGCGGTGCGTGGAGCCGCTGGCGTTCATGACAGAGATGGACGATGACGCGGAGATGGAGCTGTACATCGGCATCGCCGCCGGCGCCGCCATCACCCTTATCACCGGGCAGGTCACGGCGCTGGAGCTTATGGGCAACATGGGCGGCGGCGTGTCCGGTATGTTCGAGACCATTCTGGTGACGCTGCTGGTGGTCTCTTTGTGCGGTCTCATCCGCGCCTACGGCGGCTTTGAGAGCATCCTCGCCTTCATCCGCCGGGTGTTACGCGACAAGCGGGGCGGTCAGTTGGGCATCGGCCTGCTGGTGGGCCTCATGGATATCACTACTGCCAACAACACCGTGGCCATCGTCATGGCAGGCCCCATTGCCAAGGAGGTGGCGGAGGAATACGGCATCAGCCCCAAGCGCTCCGCCTCCCTACTGGACACCTTCTCCTGCATCTTTCAGGGCGCCATCCCCTACGGCGCCCAGATGCTGGTGGCCATTTCCACCTGTGCAACCCTCGGCTACGCCATCAGCGCCTTTGACATCATCCCCCTGCTGTTCTAGCCCTTCCTGCTGTGCCTGTTTCTGTTCGACAAAAAGTAAAGCGTCCTGTTTCGCACATTTATTTACGCCGAGAGCCCCCCTTCTCAAGAAGGCGGGCTCTCGGCGTAATGCTTCCGCGATACCTGTATGACGCGGCGCTGTGGCCGCTATCCGCTGAAATCGCCATGTAAAAAAGACAGCTTCCAAGGGATGCAGCTTTAAGCGCGGCAAATGCTCCGGCACACACTCTGCCAGAACCCGCCGGTTGGCGCTCCCTTATTCTCCCTTCAGGTGCTCATCCATCCAGCGCAGGATCTCGCTGAGTCGGCTGATGCGGTTGGAGGGCTTTCCCTCTCGGCTCAGGCCGTGGTCCTCACCGTAGAACATGCACAGCTTGCTCTCCACACCATGGAGCTTGAGCGCTGCGAACATTTCCAGACCGTTGGCCAGCGTACAGCGGTAATCCTTATCTGCGTGAATAAAGAGTGTGGGCGTCTTAACACGGTCGGCATAGGTAAGGGGCGACGCCTTCCACAAACGCTCCGGATGCTCCCAAATGGTGCCGAGCTGCTGGTCAGGCACATAATAGTAGCCGATATCCGAGAGGAGATAATCCCCCACATAGTTGGCAATGCTCCGCTGGGACACGGCACAGCGGAAACGATCCGTGTGACCAATGACCCAGTTGGTCATAAAGCCGCCATAGGAACCGCCGGCAACGCCCATCCGATCTGCGTCTATTTCGGGATACCTCCGCAGAACCTCATCCGTGAACTCCATCAGATCCCGGAAGTCCACCTCTCCGTACTTACCCTGAAGATCGGCAAAGGCATTTCCCTTGCCGCAGCTTCCTCTGGGGTTGCAGTAGCATACGAAAAAGCCGGAGGCCGCCCAAAGCTGCATCTCATGGTGGAAGCCCGGGCCAAATACCATCTTCGGCCCGCCGTGAATATGAAGGATGCCCGGATATCGTTTGCCCGGCTCGTATCCCACCGGCTTCATCACGAAGCCGTCGATATCCACGCCGTCGGTATTGGTAAAGGTAAGCCGCTCTGGTACGGAAATGGTCACGCCCTCCAGTGCAGACCTGTTGAAATCCGTCAGCTGCTCCAGTTGGCCGCCATCCCAAAGGTACACCTCCGGGAGCTTCAGACCCACAGCCGCAGAGAAGAGAAATCTCTTTCCGTCCTTGGTATCGAAATCAATAAGGTAGTCGTCGCCGCCGAAGAGCGTCTGCACACCGGTCTCCCGCGTCCACATACACAAGCCAGAACCCACGCCGTCCGTGTTGAGGAAATACAGCGTCTCACCCACCATTCTCTGTCCTGTGACGGCACCGGAGAAGCAGTCGGTGACCACCTCGGAGTTGACCCGGCGGTCATAGCGGCCCAGATTTTCCTCGCCCTTTTCGTCCACCACAAAGAATGTGGGGTGCTCGTACACGCCGTAGTCCCGCATGACCAGTCCCAGGCAGAGCGCCTTCCGGCCCAAATGCCCCACATAGTCGATGCTGTATTTGTCGGGCGTGATCAGCGTCTCCGTCTCGTTCCGCTCCGCATCCCAGCGATACATTCCCTCGGTGACCGGCTTTACATCCCGGAAGGGAAACGCAGTGAAGAGCACCTGACCGGGGCGGACATTCACATGATTCACATCATAGTCCTCCGGCGTGATCCGGCGATATTCTCCGGCAGCCTCCAGATAGAGAAACAGCGTGTTTCTGGTCTGATTAAACATCCCGACCCCGTTTTCGCACAGGGGCAGCTCCGTCAAAACCTTATAGCCCCTGGTCTGCTGACGGCGAACGAGCTCCTTCTCCAGCGCCTCTCCCGTCAGCTCCAGAAGATTCGGCCGGTCCAAATGGGTCTCGCCCGTGAAAACATAACGGCCCTCGTCCATTTTCCAAAGCCCGGATACGGACATGGGGAGACGGAACGCCTCGCGATCTTCACCTGTACATACATTCAGGCGGTGATACACCGTCCACTCTTCCTCGAAGCCCCGCGCCCGCAGCGCTTCGTCCGGCTCCGTGGTTTTATAGAGAATATGGGTGTTATCCTCCCAAACAGCCTTCCTCTGGTCGTCTCCTTGGGTGATCTGCCGGCTCTCCCTGCGCTCCAGATCATACAGCCACAGATTCCACCGGTAGCCGTCTCCTTCCCTGTCGACATCCTTGAGTGCAAAGGTCAGATATCTGCTGTCCGGAGACAGCTCCAGTGCAGAAGGATACCGATATTTGGCAAAATCCGTCAACGCCAGCTTCTTCATACCTGAGTCCCCTCCTTCTCCATTACCTTGAACGTCTCATAAAGCATCCGCGTGCCAAATCCAATACCGCCCTTTGTATAGATCCCCTCACATTCGGTGGTCCAAGCGGTACCGCCGATATCCAAGTGGATCCAAGGCGTCTCCTCGACAAACTCCTTCACGAACATGGCGCCCACCGTGGCATATCCACCCACGCTGGAGCCCATCGCACTGTTTTTCAGATGGGCTACACGGGAGTCCAGCACCCGGCGGAGATTCTCGTCACAGGGCAGCTCCCACATCCGCTCGCAGGCGGCGGCGGCGCCCTTCTCCACCTGCGCGGTCAGGGCCCGGTTATTGGTAAAGGCTCCGCAGCGGCGATTTCCCAGCGCCGTCTGGATACCGTCGGTGAGTGTGGCAATATCCACGATGCGATCCACGCCGCAGCACTGCTTGGTATACGTCACGGCGTCGGCCAGAGTGATGCGGCCCTCGGCATCGGTGTTGTTCACCTCAATATACCGCCCGGACATGGAGCGGATCACATCGCCCGGCACATAGGCCGTGGCGGAGAGCTTATTCTCGCAAGCCGCCACCACGCCGGTAATATTGATCCGAAGGCCCCGCTTCTGCGTCGCCCACAGGGCGGCCATCACAGCGGCCGCGCCGCTCATATCATGCTGCATGGTTTCCATAAACTCAGACGACTGGAGGGAGTATCCGCCGCTGTCGTAGGTAAGGCCCTTGCCGATCAGCCCCAAGCGGCTCTCCACGTCCTGCGCGCCGGTATATTCCATGACAATGAGCTTAGGCTCGTGAATCGAGCCCTTTCCGACCTCCAGAAAAGCGGTGAGTCCGATGCGCTCTACCTCATCTCTGCCGTAAACGGTCACCTTCACAGGCGTCTCCTTAAAAAGCTCCTGTGCCGCCTGCGCCAGCTTGGCGGGGGTAAGCACCGTGGGGGGCTCATTGATCAGATCCCGTGCGATGCAGGTGGCCTCAGCAGATACCTCCGCCTCCACCAAGGCGGCCTCGTAGCGCTCCGGCGTCTCGCAGAGAAACGCAGCCGTTTCGATCCCCGGCGCCGCAGGGGTCGTCTTGTACTTGTCAAAACGGTAGCCGGTAAGAGCGGCAGCCTCTGCCGCCTTTTGGAAGAGCGCCGGCGTGAACTGCGGGCACACGCCCCGCAGATCGGTACACACCGCACGCAGATCCAGCTCCTGACACTGACGATACACCTTGGCACAGCTCTCCAGCACCTGCTCCAGGCTCCAGTCTTTCCCCAGACCCAGCAGGAAAATTTGGGTCAGCACGCCCTCTGAAAGAACAGAAAAGCGGAAAATCTCACCGGTTTTCCCTTCAAACCGTCCCGAGGCACGAACTGCGGCAAGCTCCTGCTCCCAAGGGCCCTGATAGCTGTTCAGGTTGCCTTCTCCCAGCGGGACCACCACACCGTCCCATGCCCTGGCGTCATACTTTTTCACAAGTTGCAGTTCCATTTTTCCTTCCTCCTTATGGTCTATTCCATGATAGTTAATCAAAAAGCGGGATGGTGGAGATGGACGCTGATATCTATTACGATCAGCTGGGCAAGGATATGCGCGTGGAGCCCATCCCCGCCGATATG
>NZ_JAJEPW010000085.1:0-9320 GCF_020687045.1 Brotocaccenecus cirricatena | reverse complement strand
GCCGTGGCCCACGATCTGGGCCACGCAGGCCGGAGCGGTGACGGAGATACGGCGGAAGGATTCCCGCCGGTTGATGTTGCTGAGGTGGACCTCTATCGCCGGGACGCTGACGGCCAGCAGGGCGTCATAGATGGCGTAGCTGTAATGGGTATAGGCCCCGGGGTTGATGACGATGCCGTCATACACCCCGTCGGCGGCCTGTATTTCGTCAATGAGCGCCCCCTCGTGGTTGCTCTGGCGGATGTCCACCCGGATGTCCCGGGCGGCGGCGTAGGCGGTGATCTCCATGCACAGGTCGTCGTAGCTGCCGGTGCCGTAGATGCCCGGCTCCCGCTTGCCCAGCAGGTTCAGATTGGGACCGTTGAGAATGAGAATGTTCATGTCTGCTCCTCTCTCCACAGGCGGACGGCTTCCTCCGCCGCCTGACGGGCTGTGGATTTGTTGACGGAATGGTGGGCGGCGGCCCGGTACAGGTCCCGCCGCTGCCGGGCCAGGCGGAAAATGGCGTCATCATCCGTCAGCAGGGGGCGGCCCTGCCGCCGCAGGGTGCGGCGGATGGCCCAGGGGGACCGGTCCAGGAAGATGACCAGGCCCCCGTCCCGCAGCAGCCTCCGGTTCTCCCGCCGCAGCACCGCGCCGCCGCCGGTGGCCAGGACGATGCCCTCCCGGCGGCACAGCTCCGCCAGAACCCGGGACTCCAGGTCCCGGAAATACCCCTCGCCGCTTGATGCGAAGATATCGGCGACGGAACGGCCCTCCCTCTGCTCCAGGAACTTGTCCGCGTCCACAAAGGGCAGGTTCAAGGCCTTGGCGCACAGCCGCCCCACGGTGCTCTTGCCGCTGCCGGGCAGGCCCACAAAAATCAGGTTCCTCACGACTGCTGCTCCCGGCTCAGGGCCATCAGCGTCTCATACAGGCGCTCCACCTCCGCCCGGTGCTCCGGGGCCAGGTCGCCCCGGCTGCGCAGCACCTGGGCCTCCCGCTCCGGGTCCCGCACCGGGAGACCGTGGGCCGCCTTATAGGCCCCGATGTCCCGGGACAGCTCCTGCCGCCGGACCAGCAGCCCCACCAGCTGCCGGTCCACGTCGTCCAGCTGCAGCCGCAGGGATTTCAGATCGCCGCCCCGGGGGTCCAGCACCCGCCACAGGGCCAGGGCCGCAGCCGCCTCCACAATGGGGGCCGCCCGAAGGGCGATGCAGGGGTCGTGACGGCCTTGAACCGTCACGGTGCAATTTTCCATCCGGGACAGGTCCACCGTGTCCTGGGGCAGGGCGATGGAGGGGGTGGGCTTGAAGGTGATGGTAAAGGTCAGGGGCATACCGTTGGTGACGCCGCCGTTGATGCCGCCGTTGTGATTGGTGACGGTCCACACCCGGGTCCCGTCGGTGCGCAGGGCGTCGTTGGCCTGACTGCCCCGCAGGGCGGCCAGGGCCGCGCCGTCGCCGAAGCCCAGGGCCTTCACCGCCGGGATGGCGAACAGGTGCCGGGCCAGCTCCGATTCCACCGCCTCCCGCCAGCCGGGGCCGCCCAGCCCCGCCGGAAGCCCCGTGACGGTGCAGGCGATCTCCCCGCCTACGGAGTCCCCGTGGGCCTTGGCTTCTGCCGCCTGCTGCCGGAGGGCGGGCTCGTCAACCACCCGGGCGGTCAGCTGGATATCCTGCTCCTTCAGCCAGGCCTTCACCATAGCGCCTGCCGCCACCAGAGGGGCCGTCAGCCGGCCGGAATAGGGCCCGCCGCCCCGGGGATCGTTGTGCCCCCCGCTGCGCACCCAGGCGGCATAGTCCGCGTGGCCGGGCCGGGGCTTATTCCGCAGGGCCTCATAGTCCCCGGACCGGGTGTCCCGGTTTTCCAGAACCAGGCAGATGGGGTCGCCGGTGGTGAAGCCCTGATAGACGCCGCTGAGAATATGGAGCCGGTCCGGCTCATGCCGGGCGGTGGCCAGAGGGCCGCCGGGGGCCCGGCGCTCCAGCTCCCGGGCGATGATCTCCCGGTCCACCGGCAGGCCCGGGGCCGCGCCGGTGACCAGCACCCCCACGGCGGGACCGTGGGATTCGCCGAAAATGGTGTAATCCAGCATTTATACTTCCTCCGTTTGTCCCCCCAGGCGGCGGTAATCCGCCCAGAAGCCGGGGTAGGATTTATCGGTGCACCCGGCGTCGCGCAGCAGCACCGGGCCGGTGCAGAAGGGCGCGGCGCAGGCGCACAGCATGGCAATGCGATGGTCGCCGCAGCTGTGGGCCTCGCCGCCGGTGAGACGGTCCGTGCCCCATACGGTGAGACCCTCCGGCTCCTGCCGGACGCGGCCCCCCAGGGCCGTCAGCGCCGCCGACACCGAGGCCAGGCGGTCACTCTCCTTGTCCCGCAGCCGGGCGGCTCCGGTGAAGCGGGTTTCCGTTCCCGGCCGCAGCGCCGCCGCCAACGCCAGCGGCGGCAGCAGGTCCGGGATATCCGTCAGGTCCACAGTGCCCGGCAGACACCGGCACAGCGCCCCGGCGGCCCGGTCTCCCTGCAGGGAGTCCCGGCGCAGCCCCGTGACCTCCACGGGACAGCCCAGGGCGGCGATTGCCAGCCAGAAGGCGGCGGCGGACCAGTCCGGCTCCGGCTCTATGGGAACCGGACGGAACCTTTGCCCGCCGGGGATAAGAAAGCCGCCGGGGCTTTCCTCAATGACAATGCCGCACCGCTCCAGCACCGCCAGGGTCAGGTCCACATACGGCCGGGAGGCCAGGGGGCCGGTCAGAACCAGCTCCGAGTCCGCCGCCAGGCCCGGCAGGGCCATCAGCAGGCCGGAGATCAGCTGGGAGGTCCGGCTTCCGTCCACCGGGATGCGGCCCGGGGAAAGGGGGCGGGTGACCCGCAGACCGTTTTCCGTGGGCGCAAGGCCCCAGTCCCCGGGCAGGGGCCGGGCCAGCAGCCGCCGGGTGCCGGCGAACCGGGTCCCCACCCGACCCCGGGCCATGGCCAGGGGCAGAAGAAACCGCAGGGTGCTGCCGCTGGCCCCGCAGTCGATGACCGGCTCCGGTTGGTGATACAGGGCCCACAGGCCCCGGACCGTGGCCAGAACGTCGTCGGCGGGGTCCGGGGGGCAGGGGAACTCCCCCGCCTGGGCCAGGCAGATCAGCTGCCGGTGCAGCAGGCTTTTGGAGGGCGGCGGCGTCACCGCGCCCCGCAAAGGGGCGGGATACAGGCGCAGGTCCATCACTCCACCTCCAGCAGGGACGCCAGGGGTACCGTCAGCAGACGGCCCGCCCCGGCCCGCTGAGCCACGGCGATGGTAACCTGATCTCCGGCCCGCTTCTTGTCCCGGGCCAGATAGTCCGCCGCCCCATCCCAGGGCAGCCGGACGGGAAGCTCCCACCGCTCCAGCAGGGGGGTGAGTCTGTCCAGCAGCGCCTGTCCGCCCAGCCCGTGGGACACCTGCCAGCGGAGCATCTGCATCATCCCGGCGGCCACGGCCTCGCCGTGGGTATAGGCGTCGTACCCTCCGGCGGCCTCGTAGGCATGGCCGAAGGTATGGCCGAAGTTCAGCAGGCGGCGGGGGCCGCCGTCCCGCTCGTCCCGGGCCACCACCGCCGCCTTATACCGGCAGCAGCGCTCCACCAGCCAGGGAAGATCCGGCTTTGCCGCCGTTTCCAGATGGCGGAGAATCTCCTCGTCCCCGATGACGCCGCACTTGATGACCTCCGCCATGCCGGAGGACAGCTGCCGCCGGGGCAGCGTACCCAGGCAATCGGTGTCCGCCAGCACCAGGGAGGGCTGGTAAAAGCAGCCGATGAGGTTTTTTCCCTCCGGCAGGTCCAGGCCGGTTTTGCCGCCCACGCTGCTGTCCACCTGGGCCAGCAGCGTGGTGGGCATCTGGACCAGAGGGACGCCCCGCAGGATGGTCCCGGCCAGAAAGCCCGCCAGGTCGCCGGCAACGCCGCCGCCCAGGGCCACGATGCCGTCCGCCCGGGTGAAGCCGTCAGCCAGCATCCGGCGGCACAGGGACTCATACACCGCCAGGCACTTGCTGCCCTCCCCGGCGGGGAAAGCATACACCGGCAGCCCTAAGCTCCCGGCATAAAGGGACGCCGCAGTCTCGTCGGCCACCACGGCCCAGCGCTTTACCGGAAGGGCGTTCAGCCGCTCATCGGCCCGGCCCAGCAGACCCGGGCCGATGAGAATGGGATAGGACCGCTGTCCCAGGGATACGTTGATTTGACGCATAGACGGGCTTCCTCCGGCTTTAGTTATCTTCCACCAGGCGCTGCCGGCCCAGGGCGGCCCTGCGGTAATACAGCAGCGTGGCGGCGCTGCACACCAGCCATCCGGCGGGATAGCCCATGGCCAGGGGCAGCAGGGTATTGGTGATGAAATGGGACACGATATACAGATAGATCTGGCGGAACACCACAAAGGAGCCCAGCATGATCACCATGGGCACCTGGCTGTTGCCTGCGCCCCGGAGTGCGCCGGAGTAGATCTGGTTGATGCAGCACAGCAGATAGAAGGGGGAGATATACCGCAGCAGCAGGGTGCCGTAGGCCACCACCTCGGCCTTGCGGTTGAAGAAGGCCGTCAGCTGGGGCGCAAGCACCAGCACCGGGACCATCAGCACCGCCGTCACCGCCAGGGAGATCCCCAGCGCCCGGCGGACGCCCTGCTGGGCACGGGGGGTGTCGCCTGCGCCCAGGTTCTGCCCCACAAAGGTGGTGGCGGACAGGGCCAGGGACTGCATGGGCAGGAACATCAGCTGATCGATCTTGGTATACGCCGTCCAGCCGGACATGCAGTCCGCGCCGAAATGGTTGATATAGGACTGGACGAACACGTTGGAAAAGGCGGTAACGGCCATTTGCAGAGCCGCCGGGATGCCCACCCGGACGATTTTTTTCAGCATGTCCCAGTGGACTCGCAGCCGCCGCAGCTCCACCCGGACGCAGCTGTCCGTCCGCATCAGCACCGTCCGCATCAGCACCGCCAGCACCAGCACCGCCGACACCGCCTGGGCGATGATGGTGGCCCAGGCCACACCGGCCACGCCCATGTGGAACCGGATCACAAACAGCAGGTCCAGCCCGGTATTCAGCACCGCCGACACCACCAGAAAATAGAAGGGCCGCCGGGAGTCGCCCACGGCCCGGAGAATGCCGGAGCCCATGTTATAGATCAGCAGGCCCGTGATGCCGGAGAAATAGATGGACAGATACGCTGTAGATTCCGGCAGCACCTCCGCCGGGGTGTTCATCAGGTCCAGCATGGCCGGGATCAGAGCCAGGCCCAGGGCCGTGAACACTGCGCACAGCACCAGGGTCAGCACCATGGCCGTGTGGACGGTATCCCGGACCTTTTCGGGCCGGTGGGCCCCGTAGTATTGGCTGATGACCACCCCCGCGCCGCTGGACAGGCCCATAAAGAAGCCGATGAGCATATTGATGATGGGCCCCACGGTGCCCACGGCGGAAAAGGCCTCGTTGGACACAAAGTTGCCCACCACCCAGGTGTCCACCATGTTGTAAAGCTGCTGGAACACGTTTCCGGCCAGCAGCGGCAGGGCGAACTGGATCAGGTGGCGGGTGATGCTGCCCTGGGTCATGTCCACGTCCCGCCGGGCGCGGGCGTGGTGATGGCTGAATATCATAAGTGCAGTTCCTCAGTTCTCTCTTTTTATAATAGGATAACACCATTTCCCGGGGAAATCAACCACCCGGCCCTCTGGGGAAAACCCACAATTGACGGGGGAACGCAGATAGGGTATACTGGAGAAAAAGCGAGGGAGGAACTGCTATGGAATACGTTGCCATGATCGGCCTGCTGTTTGCGCCGATTGTCTGTCTGCTGTGCGCGGCCTGGTTCTATGTGCGGTGGCAGAACGAGCATGAGGACCAGGCCCTGGCCCAGCGGGACCGGAGGACCTGCTTCATCTTTCTGATCGCCGCTGCCGCGTCCCTGGTGGTCTTCGGCGTGCTGAAGCTGCTGTTTCCCATCTCGGCATAAAAAATGAGCCCTCCGGCAGGAGGGCTTATTTTTTATGGTCACTTCCAGAGGGAGCAGACCAGGTCCGTGTAGGCGGAGGGGTTCTCGATGGGCAGGCCGGCGATGAGGCAGGCCTGGTTATAGAGAATCTCCGCGTACTTTTTGGCCTTGTCCGGGTCGATGATCCGGGCGGTCTCGAAGGCGGCGAAGGCGGGATGATCCACGTTGATCTCCAGAATGCGCTTGGCCTTCATGCCCAGCTCCGGCTGCACGGCGGTGAAATACTTCTCCATCTCGAAGGTGATGCCCTGGCCGCTGGACAGGCACACCGGATGGGTCTTGAGCTTGGTGGAGGCCTTCACCTGGTCCACCTTATCCCCCAGTGCCTCCTTCAGGAAGGCGAAGCCCTCCTGATAGCTGTCGGTTTCGTCGGGCTTCTGCTCATCGCCCAGCTCCAGATCCCCGTCAATGGCGGAGCGGAAGGGCTTGTCCTGGTACTTCTGCAGCATGTCCGGCAGGAACTCGTCGGCCTTGTCGGTGAAGTACAGGATCTCCATGTTGTGGTCCTTCAGCAGCTCCGTCTGGGGCATATGGTCGATGGCGTCCACGGTGTCGCCGGAGGCGAAATAGATGAACTTCTGGTCCGGCTGCATCCGGGACACATACTCCGCCAGGGTCACGGGCTTCTTCTCGGTGGAGGAGTAGAACAGCAGCAGGTCCTGCAGCTGCTCCTTCTTGGCCCCGTAGTTGTCCAGGGCGCACAGCTTCAGCTGGCGGCCGAAGCTGCGGTAGAACTTCTCATAGTTCTCCCGGTCGTCCTTCAGCATCCGCTCCAGTTCAGCCTTGATCTTCTTTTCCAGGTTGGCGGAGATGATCTTCAGCTGCCGGTCATGCTGCAGCAGCTCCCGGGAGATGTTCAGGCTCAGGTCCGGGGACTCCACCACGCCCCGGACGAAGTTGAAATAGTCCGGCAGCAGGTCGGCGCAGCTGTCCATAATCATCACGCCGGAGGCGTACAGCTGCAGGCCGGGCTTATAGTCCTCGGTGTAATACTGGCTGGGGGCCTGGGAGGGGATATACAGCAGGGCCTTGTAGGTGACGGCGCCCTCGGCGGACACGGTGATGACGCTGAGAGGGGCGGCGGGATCGCCGAAGCGCTCCTGATAGAACTTGTCATACTCCTCCCGGGTGACGTCGGCCTTCTTCCGCTGCCACAGGGGCACCATGCTGTTGAGGGTCTCCCACGCAAAGACCTCCTCATACTCGGGCTTGTCCTGGGGGCTGCCCTCCTTCACCTGGGGGTGGGGCATGAGCATCTTGATGGGGAAGCGGATATAATCGGAATACTTCTTCACCAGCTTATACAGGGGATACTCCCGGAGATACTGGCTGTATTCGTCCTTCTCCTCGCCGTCGGGCTTGATGTGCATGATGATGTCGGTGCCCACGGCGTCACGGGTGCAGGGCTCGATGGTGTAGCCCTCCAGGCCGTCGGACTCCCAGCGATAGGCCTGCTCCTGGCCGTATTTCCGGGAGATAACGGTGATGTGGTCCGCCACCATAAACGCGGAGTAGAAGCCCACGCCGAACTGGCCGATGACGTCGGCCTCGGCCTCCTTGTCCAGCTCCTGCCGGAACTGGAAGGTGCCGCTGGAGGCGATGACGCCCAGGTTGTTCTCCAGCTCATCCGCGTCCATGCCGATGCCGTTATCGCTGACGGTAAGGGTGCGGTTCTCCTTGTCGATGGACAGGGTGATGGCAAAATCCTCCCGCTTCAGGCCCACGTTTTCGTCCGTCAGGGACAGATAGCACAGCTTGTCGATGGCGTCGGAGGCGTTGGAGATGATCTCCCGCAGGAAGATCTCCTTGTGGGTGTAGATGGAGTGGATCATCAGGTCCAGCAGCCGCTGGGACTCCGCCTTGAATGCCTTTTTTTCCATAAATTGACTCCTCTTTTCTGTCAGCAGCGGGGAGACGCACTGCGTCCCCCCGCTCTGTTATAAAATACGATAGGAAACCTACTTTTTCCGGCACACCAGCCACAGCACCACAGAGCCCACGGCCAGAACGCCGGATACCACGGCGGCAGCCAGCAGCAGGGGCTGACGGTGTTCCTTCACCACGGCGCAGGTCTTTTTGCCCACGAAGGAGGCGGCGGTACCGCCCAGGCGGGCAGCCAGCTGCACCACGCTGCGGCCCAGCTCCACGGCGCTGTCCAGGGCGGCTTTGCCGCCGGCCAGCAGGATTTCTTTCACCTTTTCCATAAGCTCGCTCCTTATTTCACGGAATTGGACCAGTCGATGACCGGCTGGAGATTATCGGGACAGACGGCGCTGGCCCCCTTGGTAGCCATGTCATAGGTCAGCTGCTGGGCGGGGTTCAGAGCACCTTTCTCCTCCAGCTGCTTTTTGATCTGGCGGCACTTCACTTGCATCATCAGGTGACAGGGGCTCCTCTGATCCTCTATCCTATGCTAAATTATAGACACAATGTTGAAAAATGTCAATTGTTTTGGAAAAATGTTCACAAATTTTACCGCATAAATCGGTCAATGGCCTGGTTCAGGGAATCCACGGCCTCGTTGTCGCCGGACTCCACAGCGTCCACAATGCAGTGGGCAATGTGGTCCTTGAGGATGACCCGGCCGGTGCTGTTCAGGGCGGAGATCACCGCCGCCAGCTGCACCAGCACCTCGGCGCAGTCCTCGCCCCGCTCCACCATTTTGCGCACAGACTCCAGGTGCCCCTGGGCCCGGGACAGGCGATTCAGAACGGCCTTGGTCTGGGTATGGCTGTGGGTATGCGGATGGGGGTGGTCGTGGTCATGGTCGTGGGGATGGGTATGCTGGTCCATGGTCAGCGGGCCATGCCCTTCTGGCGGGCGTATTCGGCGGCGCCCAGGGCACCCATCAGCTGGGGATCGGTCTTCAGGTCGATGACCTTCAGCTTCAGCACCCGCTCGATGGCCTGCTTCAGACCGGCGTTCTTGGCGCAGCCGCCGGTGAGGGTGATGGCGTCGGTGGCACCGGCCTTCTTGGCCATGACGAAGCAGCGCTTGGCCACGGCCATCTGGATGCCCGCGGCGATCTCGTCCATGGGCTTGCCCTCACCCACCAGGGTGATGACCTCGGACTCGGCGAACACCGTGCACTGGGCGGTGATGGGGATCACGTTCCTGGCCGTCAGGGACAGGTTGGAGAACTCCGGCAGGCTCATCTCAAAGCTGCGGGCCATGGCCTCGTAGAAGCGGCCGGTACCGGCGGCGCACTTGTCGTTCATGGCGAAGTTCTTCACGGTGCCGTCGGTGTCGATGGAGATGCCCTTGACGTCCTGGCCGCCGATGTCGATGATGGCCTTGACGCTGGG
>NZ_JAJEPW010000084.1:0-9440 GCF_020687045.1 Brotocaccenecus cirricatena | reverse complement strand
GGTATATCTGCCCTGCCTGCCGGGAGCAGGAAAAAGACAATCTTATGGAGGAGAAGTATCATGAACGCTAAGGTATCGAAGCTGCTCAACGAGCAGATCAACAAGGAGTTCTACTCCGCCTATCTGTATCTGGATTTTGCCAACTACTACGCCGCCGTCGGACTGGACGGCTTTGAGAACTGGTACCGGGTACAGGCGCAGGAGGAACGGGATCACGCCATGCTGTTTTATCAGTATTTGCAGAATAACGGCGAGGGTGTCACCTTTGAGGCTATCGCAAAGCCGGAGTGGGAACGAGGCGACCACATGACCCCGCTGAAAAAGGCACTGGAGCATGAGAAGCTGGTCACCGCCAGCATCGATGCCATCTACGCCGCCGCATACGAGGCCAAGGACTTCCGCGCCATGCAGATGCTGGACTGGTTCATTAAGGAGCAGGGCGAGGAAGAGAAGAACGCCGCCGACCTCATCACAAAGATGGAGCTGTTCGGCGGAGACAGCAAGGGGCTGTATATGCTCAACAGCGAGCTGAAGACACGGGTCTACACCGCGCCCTCGCTGGTGCTGTAAGCCCCGCGCGTCTGCGGGCTTTCGCATCAGGCAAAAGGCAGACTGCATACAGGTGGCCTGCCTTTTCTTCCACCAGGCGGTTAGAGGAGGCTAACTGAAATGCCACATAGAAAGGAACATGGCTCTTGAACAAGGAAAAGGAGATCGAAACCGTTACCCTCATGGTGCGCCGGTATTGTTGGGGCGTGCATGGGACAAGGGGCGAGGCGCTTTGTCCGGCGTGTGCCGCCCTGCTGGAATACGCCAGGCAGCGGCGGGACAGATGCCCGCACGGGGAGATAGACAGCCATGAGTGAACGAAAGAATTTCTGGGACAGAAATGCTGGTCGCTACGACCGCTTTATGCGAAGGGATTGCGCGGCGTATGAGGAGATGTATGAGCTCATTCGGCCGGTGGTGAAAGCCAAAACGGTGCTGGAGCTGGCAAGCGGCACGGGGCTGATCGCCAAAAACATCGTGAACGCGGCGGCGCACATCGAGGCGACGGATGTCTCCGCGGAGATGATTCTTGAAGCAAAGCGGGGTAATCAATCTGCGAAGCTGCACTTTTCCGTGCAGGATATGTTCCGCCTGCCGTATGTAGACAAATCCTTTGATGTGGTGATCGTGTCCAACGCGCTGCACATCGTGCCGCAGCCGGAGAAAGCCCTTGCCGAGATTCGCCGGGTTCTGAAGGATGACGGAGTGCTCATCGCGCCCACCTTCACCCACGCGGAGAATTCTATTTTCGGCAAGGTCAAGGCATTTTTCATGAAGCTGGCAGGCTTCCCTCTCCACAGCAAGTGGTCGAGCGAGGAATACCTGCGCTTCCTGCGGCAAAACGGCTGGATGGTACGGAAAAGCACTGTGCTGAAAGCCTCGTTCCCATTGACTTATGCGGAATGCATGAAATCGGAGGTGTGATATGTCATTCTTTGAAAACACCCGCAAGCCCGAGGGCTTTGGCGGGAAGCTCATGGTCGCCATGATGAACGTCGGGCACAGCGCCGTGGCCCGGTGGGGGCTTCAATTTCTGAATGCCGCGCCGGACGCCAAGGTGCTGGACTGCGGCTGCGGCGGCGGGGCGAACATGAAAAGGCTGCTGAAAAAATGCCCGCAGGGCGTCGTCAAGGGTATCGACTATTCGCCCGTCAGTGTGGAGAAGTCGAAAAAGGTCAACAAGGCCGCCATCATGGAGGGACGCTGCACCGTTCTGCAAGGCAGCGTGGCGGATATGATGTTTGCTGACAACTGGTTCGACGCGGTCACGGCCTTTGAAACCGTCTATTTTTGGCCTGACCTGCCCCGATGCTTCCGGGAGGTTTATCGAGTGCTGAAGCCCGGCGGGACATTTCTCATCTGCAACGAAGCAAACGGCGACACGGACAAGGATGAGAAGTGGACGGAGATCATCGGCGGCATGACCATCTATAAGGACGTAGAGTTAAAGGCGTACCTGGAGCAGGCGGGGTTTCACGATATTCAAATTCATAAAAAGAAAAGCTGGCTCTGTATCACGGCGCGGAAATGAGGGAGAGGCAGACAGATGAAGGACAAGAAGCTCCCATTCGACCGCAAATGCCATGTGCTGTATTCCAATCCCTGCAAGAAGGAGATACGGGCGAAGATCGCCCTGCACTACCCGGAAGCGGAGCGGGAGGCGATATGGGAACAGGTACAGCGGTAGTATGCGGAGTTTCTCTCCGACTGGCGTACCGACTTGGGTGGCAAACGGAACTTCCACAACGGCGTAGGCGGCACCTACGACTGCATCGCCATTATGAGCTATTACACGGCCTGCAAAGCCGTCACATCCTTCCGTGAGATCGAGGAGATGGAGGAAAATCTGATCCTGCCGATCTTCCGCAGGCTACGGTTCGTGGACTGCAACAAGCCGTTCTGGAGGAAACTGATGCATAGAGTATTTGCGCCTCGTCGCAGAAAGGCTGAGAGGCGAAGCGCGGAACGGCAGAACCATTCTCGTGATCACCCACGACAGGGAGCTGATCGAGAGCTGCTGCGATAACGTTGTGGAGGTTGAAAAACGATCGCCATGAATCAGCCGAGGACTGTTATGTGATATCCGCGCCGGAGGGATCACTTTCTGTCCCTGCCGGCAGCTCTACCGCGATGGTCGTGCCCTTGTCCGAGCTTTCCTCCACCCAAACGGAGCCGCCGTGGAGATCGGCGATCTCCCACACCAGAGAAAGTCCCAGTCCCGCGCCGCCGTACTCGCGGCTGCGGGATTTGTCCACCCGGAAGAAGGGCTGGAAGATACTGCGCTGATACTCCTCCGGAATGCCGCAGCCGGTGTCGGAAACGCGAATGATGCACTTTTCCTGCCCCTGCGCAAGCTCGACCCGCACCGAGCCGCCGGGACGGTTGTATTTGACGGCATTCTCCGTCAGGTTAAAGAGCAGACGATAGATCAGCGCGTCGCTGCCGGTGAGAGCGGCGTCGCCCTCCGCTTCCAGCGAGATGCTTCGCTGCTCCGCCAGCGGCGCAAGATCTGTGAAGATCTCCTCGATCATGGGGGCGAGCTGGAGCTGCTCGTTCCGCGCCACCTGCTGCAAATTGCTCATCTCCAGCAGCGTCTTGGTCATCTGTGTCAGCCGCTCCGTCTGCTCGCGCAAAAGCGTGAGGAACTCCGCAGTCTCCGGCCGCACATCGGGATGCTCTGCGGAGAAAAGCTCCAGCTGCGCCTGCATCAGCGCCAGCGGCGTGCGCAGCTCGTGGGCGGCATTGCCGGTGAACTGCCGCTGGGCGGCAAAGGCGTTGTTCAGCCGCTCCAGCATCTGATTGAAGGAGCGGCTGAGCTGCCTGAACTCCGGAAGCACATCTTCGTCGATCCTCATATCCGCCAGATTGTTCAGCTGCACCTTCTCCACCTGCGAAGCAAAGCTGCGCAGGGGCTTGAGCGCGCGTCCGCTGACGAAGTAAGCAAGAATGCCGCTCAGGATCGTCACCGCCGCCGTGATATACCAGTTGGTGGTGCGGAAGCGTCCCTGCGCCCCATTGACGACGATGGTCAGCTCCTCGTTGGGCGCTATGAGCTGCGGGTCAAAGCTCGCTGCTTCGCCCTCATTCAGGATCACCGTGCCGCTGCCCTGCAAGGCGTCCGCAATTTTGTCCATATAGTACACGCCGGAGGAGCAGAGCAGCAGATTCATAGCCACGCAGGTAACGCCGATGAGCAGAACAGTCATCAGCGTGATGCGCCACTGCAGGGAAATCTTTTTCACGCCTCATCGCCTCCCATCAGATAGCCCTCGCCGATGCGGTTGCGGATGGGATCGTAGCCCAGCGCGGCGCGGAGCTTTTTGCGCAGGGCGGAAATATGCACCCGGATGGAGTTGCTGAAGCTGTCCACGCTGTTGTCCCAGACGTGCTCCATCAGCTCCTCCTGACTTACCGGCCGCCCCTGATGCACCATCAGATATTCCAAAATCCCCGTCTCCTTGCGGGTCAGCGTCAGCGTCTGCCCGTTGACGGCGGCGGTGCGGGAGCGGGTATCAAAACGCAGACCTCCGCAGGTCAGCAGTACGCCCTGCTGCGTAAACTGCCGCAGGGTCAGGCTGCGGATGCGGGCCTCCAGCTCCGCCAGATGAAAGGGCTTTGCCAGATAATCGTTGGCCCCGGCGTCCAGCCCCTCCACCTTGTCCTCCACCTCGCTGCGGGCGGAGAGGATCAGCACCCGCGTATCCCGGTCGGTCTGCCGCAGGGTTCGCAGCACCGTCATGCCGTCCTTCCCCGGCAGGTTCAGGTCGAGAATTACCAGATCGTAGCGCTCCACGCCCAGCAGCTCCAGAGCCTTCTCCCCGTCGTAGCAGTAGTCCACGCTGTAGGCCAGCCGCCGCAGGCTGCGGACGATGGTTTCGCACAAGGCGCGTTCGTCTTCAATAACCAAAAGGTGCATGAGAGCCCTCCTTTTACATTTCTTCATGTTCACGTTGTTCTTAATTATAGCAAAAACAGATAAGGTTTGTGTTAAATTTTTCTTCTTAACAGGGACTTTAACTCCCCTGCGCTATGATAGGGGCAGAAAATCGGAAAGGGTGAAAAAAATGAGCCATGTAAAAAAGGCGGCGGCCCAGGTGATCCTGCTGGCAGCGGGAGCCGCCATGCTGTGCTTCGGTGTCTGGCGGGGCGAGGCAGCGACGGTGCTGAGCAAAGCAATCAAATTATGTCTGGAGTGTGTGGGCATTGGGTAAGAAAAAACGCGGCGTATCTCAGGTACTGTCCCGCTTCCGGGGCTGGATCCAGGCGGGAGCGACGCTGCTGACCAACCTGCATCTGCCGAACTTCCTCAAGGGCGGACTGTATCAGGGCGCGGGGAAAACCGTCTGTGTTCCGGGGCTGAACTGCTACTCCTGCCCGGCGGCCTCCGGGGCCTGTCCCATCGGGGCGTTTCAGGCGGTGGTGGGCTCGTCCAAGTTCAGCTTCTCCTATTATATCACAGGTTTCCTCATTTTGCTGGGCGTGCTGCTGGGACGCTTTATCTGCGGCTTCCTCTGTCCCTTCGGCTGGTTTCAGGAGCTGCTGCATAAGATTCCTACGAAGAAGCTCTCCACAAAGAAGCTGAAGCCTCTGACATACCTGAAGTACGCCGTGCTGCTGGTGATGGTTTTCCTGCTGCCGGCGCTTCTGGTGAACGATGTTGGCATGGGAGACCCGTTCTTCTGCAAATACCTCTGCCCACAGGGTGTGCTGGAGGGGGCCATCCCGCTGTCCCTTGCCAATTCCGGCATCCGGGCGGCGCTGGGCAAGCTGTTTACATGGAAATTCGGCATTCTGCTGTCGGTGATCGTGCTGAGCGTACTGTTCTACCGTCCCTTCTGCAAGTGGCTCTGCCCGCTGGGAGCGTTCTATGCACTGCTCAACAGGGTATCCCTCTTCCAGATGAAGGTGGATAAAAACAAGTGCGTCTCCTGCGGGAAATGCGCCAGAGCCTGCAAGATGGATGTGGACGTGACAAAGACGCCCAACCACACCGAGTGCATCCGCTGTGGGATGTGTATACGCGCCTGTCCCACAAACGCCGTGTGTTTCCGCTATGGCTTCGGAGACGGTAAAGATAAGACAAAAGCAGCAGAAACGCTGCAGACAAACAACAATATCAAGGAGGAAACAAACAAATGAAAATGAATAGGACGAATACTGCCGGCAGAATTCTGGTGCTGCTGCTTACTGCACTGCTGGTGCTCTCTCTGGCCGCCTGCGGCAAAAAGGGCAACGACGACATGACAAAGCCCGGCGGTGAGCCCAAGAACGCCCAGGAGGCGGCCGCTATGTACAAGGCGCTGATGGACCAGGAGAATGCCATTCTGATGGAAAACCAGTCCCTTTGGGAGAAGGTGTTCATGTCCGCCGACAAGGGCATGACCATGCAGGAGGACGGTAAGAACTACGGTGATTTCCTGCTGGACACCATTGAGTCCGCCAAGGACAAGTTTACCGCCGACGAGCTGAAGCTGCTGCGCCAGGGAGGCGAGAAGATCAGGGAGATCGAGCGCACCCTGACCGCCATTGAGGCCAAGTTCCCCGAGGCGGCTCCCAAGGCCCCGGGCAATGGTGACAGCATCCCTGCCGACAGCCCCACGACCCCCGGCAACGGCGACAAGATGCAGAAGTTCCCTGCCTTCGAGGGCAAGGACCTCAACGGCAACCCCGTCAAGAGCGATGACCTGTTCTCCAAGAACGCCGTCACCGTGGTGAATTTCTGGTTCACCACCTGCAATCCCTGCGTGGGCGAGCTTTCCGAGCTGGAGTCCCTGCATCAGGAACTGACCAAGAAGGGCGGCGGTGTCGTCGGCATCAATTCCTTCACCCTGGGCGGCGATGAGGCTGCCATCTCCGAGGCCAAGTCCGTTCTGTCCAAGAAGGGCGTCACCTATCCCAATGTCTACTTCCCCGCCCAGGGCGAGGCCGGCAAGTTTGTGGAGAACGTGTTCGCCTACCCCACCACCTATGTGGTGGACCGCAACGGCAACATCGTGGGCGATCCCATTGTGGGCGCCATCACCGACAAGACGCAGGCGGCGACGCTGCAAAAGCTCATCGACCAGGCTCTTGCCGCCGATATGGGCTGACCCGAGATTTAAAAAGTGCCTGCTGCGCGCCATTGCATTGCCCATGGCGCACGAAGGGGCAGAGTGAGCCCAGCTTCCCCTGAAAGGAGGAAACGCGATGCATCGAAGCGTATTGGCCCTGCTTTTCGCGGCAGTGCTGCTGCTGGGCGGCTGCGCCGCCGGGCAGCAGACTGTGCCGAAGGAAAAGAGCGGACAGGAAACAAACATGGACGGAGCGGCTTTTGACCGGTCCGATGAGGAGATCACCTATATGGATACCACGGAAAATGTCATCTATCTGGCGGGCGGCTGCTTCTGGGGCATGGAACAGCTGATGCAGTCCATCCCCGGCGTTATCGACGCCGAGAGCGGCTACGCCAACGGCACCTGCGAGGCGGACGCCGATTACAAGACCGTCTGCAAGGGAGAGACCGGCTTTCGGGAGACCGTGCGGGTGGAATACGACCCCGAGCAGGTGAGTCTTGACGCGCTGCTGCTGGCCTACTTTTATGTGATCGACCCCACGGTACAAAACCGGCAGGGCAACGACCGCGGCAGCCAGTACCAGACCGGCGTTTACTTCACCAATGAAAGCGCGAGAGAAACGGTGAAGCGCATCGCGGAGATCGAGCGCGGCCGCAGCGAGAAATTCTTCGTGGAGATCGGCCCGCTCAAGAACTACTATCCCGCCGAGGAATACCACCAGAACTACCTCGAAAAGAATCCGAACGGCTACTGCCACATCCCGCGCGCGGAGATGGAGCTTTTCTCCCGGCTGCGCATCGACCCGGGCGACTATCAGAAGCCCGCGGCGGAGTCCATCCGGGACAAGCTGACGGAGGAGCAGTACCGCGTCACGCAGGAGAGCGGCACGGAGCGTGCCTTCACGGGCGAGTTCTGGGACAAGTTTGAAAAGGGCATCTATGTGGATGTCGTCACCGGCGAGCCGCTCTTTTCCTCCACGGATAAGTACGAAAGCGGCTGCGGCTGGCCGGCTTTCACAAAGCCCATCGAGGGCCCCGCCGTGGTGGAAAAAGAGGATCTGAGCCACGGAATGCGCCGCACGGAGGTCAGAAGCCGCGCCGGAGACTCCCACCTCGGCCATGTGTTCACCGGCGACCCGGAGTCGCCCAACGGCGTGCGCTACTGCATCAACAGCGCGGCCCTGCGCTTCGTCCCCTATGAAAAAATGGAAGCCGAGGGCTACGGATATCTGCTGCATCTGTTTGAAAAATAGGACGCAAGCGGTCGGCAATTCTCATGCAAGGAACTATCAGCATATCACAGCATATCGGACTGCCCGGTGGCAGTCCGATATGCTGTGAATGGCTTGGTTCACAAAGTCAACCCCCGGCTCTGCCGGGGGCAAAGGAAAAACCTGAAAGGTTTGAAAAAGGAAAACCTTCGTGATAACATGACCACGCTGGAGCTGGTGCTGAATATGCTGGCGGAGGCAACCACTACGGAAATTCCCAAGCAGAAAGCACCAAGCACATTTTCAGAGAATATAGCGGTTGCCCGCGAGGGCGGTGAGGCCGCCGGAATCGCACGGAAGGCGGTTGAGGAACGCACAGACGTTCCCGTCATCACCTCCAAGAACGCCGCGCAGCTCAATCAGGTCGTGACCGACCTTCTGGAAGGGGTAGCCGCGGATATGAGCGAGATGCCAGAGAAAAAATGAGTGTTTTCGCATAACGGTTTTTCATGTGGCTAATTGGCAGCTCTTGAAAGCACCCATCAAAAAAGTTTGAGAAAAGTTGAAAAATTCGGAGAATTCCGACTTGCACATGGCATTTTTGAGCCGGGGGTTCAAAAATCTACAGTGGTACAGCATGCCATGCGGAGTGTCCTTATAGGATCTGAGTATCCTGTAACGGGCACTCCGCATTTTTTATTTCCCGAAAAGTTCATACTGCAGACTCACATTTGCGTACAATATCAAAAAAATCCCTTCTATTTTGTGATATATTCCAATTCTTACAAAATTGAAAAAAAGTGGTTGCAAAACTGCCGCGGTGGTGTTGTAAATAGTAAAGACGCAGGACTGCGTCCACTTTGCGAAAGGAACGCAACTATGAAAAGGGGACGGGGACAGACGCTGGGATACTTTAGCCCCTGCGGTAAGGAGGAGCGAAAGATATCCGATATATCCCGACGGACCCTTGTTATAGGGGCAAATCTTCGACAGACGGCGAGGGGACGAAACACAGGCCCGGTAAGGATGACGGTATGAAAAAATCAGAAACAAATACTTTGCGTATTGAGCCCCGCAAGGTTCATGCCGCCGCGGTAGGAATGGCGATGGTGCTCATATACTTTGATTATCATTACTTTGTTGAGACTTTTTACTGGGTTTTTCAGCCGCCTTTTCGCATAGCAATTGACACGGTCACGATTGTTGCTATAGGCTTAATACTCAATGTCGTAGGCCTTAGTGAGATACTTGCTACCAGCCGAACATATATTGTATCTACCAAAGGAGTTACGGTCATTTTTTTGGGTATCATCCGCCGTCTATATCCATGGCAGCGGTTCCAGAGTATTAACGTGTACCCTATGGACATAGGTGATCCTCCATGGGGAGGCCAGCCGTTTTTAATGGTTTGCAGTACCATACCGATCCGGACAATGGAGGGGGGAAAAATTGATCTGGAGCGCACGCTTCTTCGATGGCCTCATATTCTGGTGTTTCCACTACTGCCGGGCGAGGAACGCATGCAATTTGAAAGCCTGCGGCGGGGGGAAATATCTCCCGATCAGGGGGATCAGGAACCCGACGAGGAGGAATAAGTATCCCGGCTGACGGACGTGGCCGTCAAAAGA
>NZ_JAJEPW010000083.1:0-9619 GCF_020687045.1 Brotocaccenecus cirricatena | reverse complement strand
CATCAAGTTTTTCTTGCTGTCATACGACGTTTTTTTAAAGCAAATTTCGAAAAAATCTATAGTGTTGAGTTATGACACGAAGAAGTCCTGAAACCGTAAGGTTTCGGGACTTCTTTTTTGCTTTCGCAGGGACCTTACCCGGCGGGTTTCTAACACTTTTCTAACACGTGATTCTTGATTAAAAAAATGGAATCAGGGATCCCGTGCGCTGCGCCAACGCACAGCATGCGAAAACACGCTGTGCCGACTCATGCAAAACCGGCCGCCCCATGGCGCAAAAAAATCGGACACCAACCTGATACCCATCGTATCAAAATTGGTGTCCGATTTGGTGCGCGAGGCGGGACTTGAACCCGCACGCCCGTAATGAGCACTAGAACCTGAATCTAGCGAGTCTGCCAATTCCACCACTCGCGCGCATGAATGAAGTTTTTTTGGGGAAAAGAAGTGGTGCGCGAGGCGGGACTTGAACCCGCACGCCCGTAATGAGCACTAGAACCTGAATCTAGCGAGTCTGCCAATTCCACCACTCGCGCATATCCGAAGTTCTTTTCCCACAGACGAAAGAGGAAAGTGGTGCGAGTGATGGGACTTGAACCCACACGTCCAGTCGAACACAAGCACCTCAAGCTTGCCTGTCTGCCTATTCCAGCACACTCGCAAATCAGCCTCAAATCGAATGCTTGTTTATTATAGCATGACTGCCAGAAATGTCAAGCATTAATTTACAAAATATCTGTTTTTTTTCGACAGGCTGCGCTGCCCCTTACCGGGCCGGGGTGCACAGGGTCACCTGCCGCCCGGCCACCTCCACCAGGTGCTCGTCCTTCATCTTCTTCAGTTCCCGCATCATGGCGCTGCGGTCGGCGGAGATATAGTCCGCCAGGGCGCTGAGGGAGAAGGGCAGCTGGAAGCTGGGCTTCTGCCGCTGTCCGGCCAGCAGGCCGAAATAGCACAGCAGCTTCTCCCGGATGCTGCGGCGGCTGAGGACCTCCACCCGCTCGGACAGGGCGGCGGCCTTTTCGGTCATGATGTGGAACATATTCTCCACCAGGCGGCTGTGATGGGCGCAGGCCTTTTCGCAGCGGCGGGTCATGTGCTCGTCCTGCATGAACCACACCCGGCAGGGCTCCTCGGCGATTACGGTGATGC
The DNA here is from genome assembly GCF_020687045.1 of Brotocaccenecus cirricatena. Classification (NCBI taxonomy): domain Bacteria; kingdom Bacillati; phylum Bacillota; class Clostridia; order Eubacteriales; family Oscillospiraceae; genus Brotocaccenecus; species Brotocaccenecus cirricatena. The sequence continues at coordinate 8,467 of NZ_JAJEPW010000083.1, read as the reverse complement.
TGTCTCCGGCCACGTTCTCGAACATCAGCATCTCCCCGAACACGCCGCCGCTTTCCAGGTGCTCCAGAATGGTGCGGCTCCCCTGGCGGTCGATGCGCTGGATCACGGCGCTGCCCCGGGCGATCAGGCCCAGATACTTCCGCCCCTCGGCGAAGTCATACACGGTCTCTCCGGCCCGGAAGCGCTCCTCCCGCACCCCGAAGCACAGCCGCATCTGCTCCTGCTCCTCCAGGGTGATCCCCTCAAGAATCGGCGTTTTGACAGCTTCCATAGCGCAGCCTCTTTCCTTCCGCCATCAGGCGGTCTCTTTTCTTTCCGATGACGACGTACACGATGATATCGCCCAAAGCCCCCACAAACAGGCCCGCCAGAACGTCAATAAAGGCGTGCTGCTTGACAAACAGCGTGGCGGCGATGATGACGATGCCCAGGGCCAGGGACCCCGCGCGCCAGCCCCACTTCCGCAGACCCGGCGTGTGCCACACGGCGGACACCGCCGCGATGACCCCCAGCACATGGACGCTGGGGAACACGTTGGTGTTGGTGTCCAGGGCATAGGTGTTCTGCAGCAGCCAGGCGGCGATGTTGTGGTGCTCCATTACCGCCGGGCGCAGGTCCTGGCCGTTGGGCACCAGGGCACAGAACACCGTGGCAGTGGTGAAGGTGATCATAATGGTCCACATATACCGCCGGAAGCCCTCGCCGTCCTTGATGATCAGGTACAGGCCGATGGCCACCAGCAGGAAGGCCCAGGCGTCATAGGGGAAAATGAACCACTCGCAGAAGGGAATATAGTCGTCGATGGCCGTCTGGGTAGCCCAGTAGTTGTCGGTGATGAGATGCTCGATGATGAAAAACATGGTCAGGTACACCGGCAGATACAGCCCCCACCACATATGCGGGTGTTCCTTGATGAATTTCTTAACGGTTTCCATGGTATTCCTCCGAAAGTGATAGTGCAATAGATGATACCATAATGCGCGGAAAAAGAAAAGGGGAAAGTGATATATGTCACAGTTTTTTTACAATTGGAAACGGTTGCGGCGGCGGGGCTTTTCCGGTATAATAGGGGACAAGATCATAAATTTGGAGGAGCATCCATGACCGTACTGAACAAAGAGATGAAGGAAAACAACCGGGTGGAGCTGACCATCCGGGTGGAGAAGCCGGAGTGGCAGAAGGCCCTGGACGATGCCTATCAGGCCAACCGGGACCTGTACCCCGTGGACGGCTGCGCCCCCGGCAAGGCCACCCGCCAGGCTCTGGAGCAGGCCTACGCCCCGGACGTGTTCTATCAGGAGGCGGTGAACGAGACCTTCCCCCGGGCCCTGGTGGAGGCCTTCGGCCAGGAGGAGATCCTGGTGGCCGGAGCGCCGGAGCTGCGCATCGTGGACATCGGGCCGGAGGGCTTCACCTTCGCCGCCCTGGCGGAGCTGTATCCGGAGGTAAAGCTGGGCAAGTACAAGGGCCTGGCCGCCCCCATGCCCCAGGCGGAGCTGTCCAACGACGATGTGGACAAGGCCGAAAGCGAGTGGCTTCAGGCCCACCTGGTGGAGGAGGAGCGGGACCGGGCCGCCATGGGCGACGAGGTGACCCTGGACTTCGACGGCTCCGTGGACGGCGTGCCCTTCGACGGCGGCAAGGCCGAGAACTATCCCCTGCTGCTGGGCAGCGGCATGTTCATCGACGGCTTCGAGGAGCAGGTGGCGGGGATCCGCCCGGAGGAGGAGCGGGAGATCCATGTGACCTTCCCCCAGCAGTACACCCCGGAGCTGGCGGGGAAGGCGGCGGTGTTCCGGGTGAAGGCCCACCGCATCGTCCGCCGCAGTATGCCGGAGCTGAACGACGAATTTGCCCGGGCCCAGGGCTTTTCCGACGCGGCGGCCCTGCGCCAGGCCATCATGTCCGCCGCCCTCCAGCGCAAGGAGGCCCAGGCCCGGGACGCCTACGCCGACGCCCTGGTGCGCCAGGTGCTGGACGGCATGGAGGTCCGGGTCCCGGATTCCATGGTGGAAAGCCAGCTCACCGGGCTTTTGCATGAGCTGGAAAGCCGCCTGATGAGCCAGGGCGCGTCCCTGTCCGACTATCTGCAGATGGCCGGCATGACGGAGGAGGACCTTCGGGCCCACGCCCGGGAGAACGCCCTGGAGTCCGCCCGGTATGAGCTGGCCATGACGGAGATCGCCCGGCTGGAGCATATCCGCGTCACGGATGAGGACGTGGAGCGCCGGTATCAGGAGATGTCCCGGCAGTTCGGCGTGCCGGTGGAGCACATCCGCCAGCAACTGCCCCCCATGCAGCTGAGCCACGACCTGAAGCTGGCCTATGCCCGGGCCGTGGTGGTGGACAGCGGCGTCCGGCTGTAAAACCTCCGCGGACGGTCCCGGAACAGGGCGGGACACCCCCGGGACAGACCCGGGATAAAGCGGGACAAAAATACAGAGCACCCCCGGGGCGATGCCCCGGGGGTGCTCTGCGTCTGTGAGTGGGTCTTTGCGGAATTTTTACTTGGCCAGCAGCACGCCCATGGCCAGGGAGGCATACTTGGACGCCGGGTCGCTGGCCCGGGAGGGCAGGATGATGGGGGCGGCGGCTCCCATAACGATGCCGGCGTTGGAGGAGTGCATCAGATAGTTCAGGGTCTTGGAGAAGGTGTTGGCCACCTCGATGGACGGGGCCAGGATGATGTCGGCATGGCCGGGCACCGGGGAGTCGATGCCCTTTTTCCTGGCAGCCTCGGCGGAGAGGATGTTGTCCATGGCCAGGGGCCCTCCACCACGGCCCCGGGGAAGGCCCCCCGGTCCGCCATCTTGCACAGGCAGGCGGCGTCCACGGTGGCCTGCATCTTGGGGTTCACCGTTTCCACGGCGGCCAGGCAGGCGGCCTTGGGGGTCTCGATGCCCAGGGCCCGGGCCACGGCGATGCCCTTGCGGCCGTGGGCCAGGGCTGCCTGCAGCAGCTGGTCAAAATTGCGGATCTGTTCCATAGCGGGAGGTTCCTTTCTTATATGTAATGATGTAATCAGTTATATTCCTTGGGCTGGAGCTCGCCGGTGAGGACGGCGTTGAGGTAATAGGCCAGGCTGTCCATCTCCTCCTCGCCGGGCTTGCAGATCACCCGGCCCAGATAGGAGATGCGGGAGAGCAGCAGCTGCCGGAAGGCCTGGGAATAGATGACGCCGCCTGTGAGGACGATGGCGTCCACCTGGCCGCTGAGCCCGGCCTGCTCCAGGCAGCGGGCAATGACCCCGGCGCGGTAGTCCGCCTGGTCCAGCACGTTGGCGAAGGGCTGCAGCTCCTGGGCCACGGTGCGGGCCACCCGCTTGTGGTTCAGGGTGTGGGTGCGGCCATAGCGGGGCAGCAGCGGGTGGCCGGATACCCGGGCCATGGCGGCCATGAAGCACTTCGGCATGAACGTGGCCTCCGACGCGGTGTTCCCCTCCGTGTATATCGGCGCCACCGGCGGCCTGGTGTATGTCTGCGCCGACGACCCCGGCATGAACAGCTCCGGCACCGAGCCCGACAGCCGTCATTTCGCCCCCCACATGAAGATGCCCATGCTGGAGCCTGCCGACAGCCAGGAGTGCAAGGACTTCACCAAGCGGGCCTTTGAGCTGTCCGAGCAGTTCGACACCCCCTTCATGCTGCGCACTACCGTCCGGGTAAACCACGGCAGCAGCATCGTCACCCTGGAGGACCGGGTGGAGGTTCCCGTGAAGCACTATGAGCGGGACATCATGAAAAACACCAACATCCCCGCCCTGGCCCGGAACAAGCACAAGACCGTGGAGGAGCGGCTGGTGCGGCTGCAGGAGTTCTCCAACGAGACGGACCTGAACCGTGTGGAGCTGCACGACACCAAGATCGGCGTGATCTGCGCCGGTATCTGCTATCAGTACGCCCGGGAGGTGTTCGGCGACGGCGCTTCCTATCTGAAGCTGGGCTTCACCTATCCCATGCCCGACCGCAAGATCCGGGAGTTTGCCGCCCAGGTGGACAAGCTCTATGTTCTGGAGGAGCTGGACCCGTTTATCGAGGACTATGTCCGGGGTCTGGGCATCGAGTGCACCGGCAAGGCGGTTCTGCCCCTGTATCTGGAGTATTCCGCCGACATCATCCGGCGGGCTCTGGGCCTGCCCGGCGTCAGCGCCGCCTATGAGGCTCCCGTTCAGGCGCCGGTGCGCCCGGCCAGCTTCTGCGCAGGCTGTCCGCACCGGGGCATCTATCACGAGATCAGCAAGTATAACGGCAAGATCGTGGCCACCGGCGACATCGGCTGCTATGCCCTGAACATCAACCCTCCCTTCAGCGTGACCCACACCCAGATCGACATGGGCGGCAGCATCACCGCCGGTCACGGCTTCGAGCGGGTGGAGCGCTTTGCCCAGCGGGGTCTGAAGGTATTCTCCTTTATCGGCGACTCCACCTTCTTCCACTCCGGCATTACGGGCCTGATCAACGCCGTGTATAACGGCGCAAAGACCAGCATCTTCATCCTGGACAACAGCACCACCGGCATGACCGGCCACCAGGACAACCCCGTCACCGGCGTGACCCTGATGAAGGACGTTACCACCGCCGTGGACATCAAGACCCTGGTGCTGGGCTGCGGCGTGAAGCCGGAGAACGTGCGCACCGTGGACCCCTATGACCTGAAGGCCACCGCCGCCGTGGTGAAGGAGGCCTATGAGGCCGAGGACCTGTTTGTGGTCATCGTGCGCCAGCCCTGCGCCCTGCTCAAGAGCGTTATCGCCCACCGCAAGGGCCAGCACTGCCGCGTCAACGCCGACAAGTGCCGCAGCTGCAAGGTGTGCATCAACAAGACCGCCTGCCCCGCCCTGACGGTGGGTGAAAACGGCGTGTCCATTTCCACCGAGGACTGCAACGGGTGCACCATCTGCCAGCAGATCTGCCCCTTCGGCGCCATTGAGAAGGAGGGCGAGTGATATGTCCAACACGAGATCCATCGCCATTGTGGGCGTGGGCGGTCAGGGCACCGTTCTGACCTCTGATATCCTCATCGAGGGCCTGGTGGACCTGGGCTTCGACGTGAAAAAAAACGAGCAGCACGGCCTGTCCCAGCGGGGCGGCAGCGTCAACTGCATGGTCAAGTATGGCCAGGCCGTGTACGCCCCCATCATCGCCGACGGCGAGGCCGACGTGGTGGTGGCCTTTGAGAAGATCGAGGCCCTGCGCTGGCTGAAGCTGCTGAAGGCCGGCGGCACCCTGATCGTCAACGACAACGAGATCCTGCCCATCCCCGTGAAAATGGGCAAGGCCTCCTATCCCCACGATGCCATTGAGCAGCTGCAGCAGACGGTGGAGCATGTGTGCCCCATCCGGGCCACGGAGCTGGCCCAGCAGCTGGGCACCATCCGCGTGGCCAGCATCATCCTGCTGGGGGCTCTGGTGAAGAAGCTGGGCCTGGAGCAGTATGACTGGACGGCCCTGATCCGCAGGAAGGTGCCCGCCAAATTCCTGGAGGCCAACCTGAAGGCCTATCAGGTGGGTCTGCAGAGCGTCTGACCTTATCACGCGCCGGGGAGACGCCTTTCCACTCCCCGGCGCTTTCTCTCCTTATACCGCACATTTTCTTCCTCATTTTTCCCATACCATGCAGATGCGCACCCGGCCCTCCACGCCGGGTGCGCATTTGCGCGGCGAAATTTTACATGGGGAAATGTTGGAATTTTCATCCGGATATGGTATAATACTTGTAAGAATTTTTCAAAGAGAAGGGAACCCCTCCATGGATATGGTAAACAGACTGATTCAGATCGCCAAGGGCATTGCGCTGTCGCTGGGCGAAACCTGCGAGGCCGTGGTGCACGACGGCGACCACCGCATCGCCTATATCGCCAACGGGCACATCTCCGGCCGGGAACAGGGCCAGCAGATGGAGGAGAGCGTGTTCAAATATTTCGAGGACGAGACCCGGGCCAACAACGGCACGGTGGTGCGCCTGACCCGGAAGAACAACGGCGAGCTGCATAAGTCCACCACCATGATGTTCTTTGACGAAAACGGGGCGTATGAGGCCATGCTGTGCTTCACGGTGAACCTGACGGCCCTGGACCAGGCCAAGAAGATGCTGGACTCGCTGATGAACGTGATGCCCTTCGACTCGCCGGAGGCCATAGGCTCCGACCTGACCATCGCCGACTATTCCAAGCTGGTCATCGCCGACATCATCAAAACCGTGGGCAAGCCCTCGGCCCTGGGCTCCAAAGAGGTCAAGCTGCGGATCCTACGCAAGCTGGAGGAGAAGGGCGTGTTCCAGCTGAAGGACTCGGTGCCCCAGGTCTGCGAGCTGCTGGACATTTCACAGGCCACCCTGTACAACTATCTGCGGGAGATCCGCACCCAGGGCAGCGGCTTCCTTCCGCTCTCCCAGAAATAAGAAAAATTTTACAACAAGTACACCGGTCAAGTAGGGAGTCTGCACAATGGCACAGCCCACTAAGGCGATAATTTCAAACGAACAGAAAAGTGGCATTCGCAAAGGCAGCAACAGGGCTTCAACCGGCAAGGTTGGAGCCTTGTTGCTATCCGCATATATGGTATAATCGCATCTTTGCGTTTTTGCAACTGCCGGAGTATAATGGAAGCGTCAGGAGGTGCCGGACAATGAAAGAACAGAAGTATCATATCTATCTGACCGAGCAGGAACGGTCGGAGGTTATCAAATCCCTCATAGACCTGAAAAACGCGCTTATCCGTCAAGGCAAATACACGGATGCCGTTGACGATTTGCTGGTGAAGCTGACCGGCGCAAAGCGAAAAAAGCTGAAGGTCGTATACATCTGAATAGAGTTCGAGCCGCTTATTCCCAATCGGAGTAAGCGGCTCTTTTCATTTCAGGTGGAGCTTTCCGTCAAAGAGCTTTCCTTGAAACGGCGGTTGTTTTCCAATAGCTCATCAAATGCTGCTGGAGGCCCAGCAGCACCACTTCTCCGCCTTTGTGGTGAAGGACCACTACTGCCCCACCATGCTCTCGGCCTATATCGCCGAAAAGTATGTGGGCGACGGCAGCTGCCGGGTGTTCGGCGGCATCGCCCTGAACAACTCCGTGGGCGGCATCAATCTGAAAGCGGTGGACGCCGCCGTGGCCATGGGCGCAAAGCTGGTGTGGATGCCCACGGTGTCCGCCCTGCGGCACAAGATCATGCACTCCGGCAAGGGCGTGGCCTTCCCCGCCAGCAAGGGCATGAGCGTGGCGGAAAAGCCCATCATGTACTTGCAGGAGGACGGCAGCCTGCAGCCCCAGGTGCTGGAGGTGCTGGACTATCTGGCGGCTCATCCCGACGTGATCCTGGCCACCGGCCACGGCAGCCGGGACGAGATCGACGCGCTGATCCATGCCGCCGTGGAGCGGGGCGTGCAGCGCATTCTGGTGAACCATCCCCACTATATGATCGGCGCTTCTCTGGAGGATATGGTGGCCTGGAGCCGCCTGGGGGCCTATATTGAGCTGAACGCCGTGGCCTTTGTGCCGGATTCCAAGTTCCACTCCAACGAGATCGAGGAGGCCCGGAACATCGTGGCCGCCGTGGGTCTGGACAAGATCGTGGCGGACTCCGACTATGGCCAGAACGGCAACGGCAGCCCCGTTCAGGGTCTGCTGCGCTTCATCTCCATGCTGCAGGAGGCCTGCGGCCTCACCCAGGAGCAGATGGAGGTCATGACCTATCACAATCCCGCCTGGCTGCTGGGCCTGGAGACCCGCTGACCGGCCGGACGAACATTTTATCAAGGAGGAACCTGTTATGATTTACAATTGTGCCAACTGGGCGGACCTGCCCTGGACCGAGGTGCGCCCCGGCGTGCGCCGCAAGGCCTTCACCGGCGAGGGCGCTACCTTCGCCATGAACGAGCTGCAGCCCCACCATGAGCCCCGGCCCCACAAGCATCCCTATGAGCAGATCGCTTACATCGCCGCCGGCGTGTGCGACTACCACATCGAGGACCAGGTGTTCCGTCTGACTCCCGGCGGCATGCTGGTGATCCCTCCCAATCTGATGCACTATGCCGAGGTGGTGGGCGATGAGGTTCTGGTGAACTTCGATATCTTTACCCCCAAACGGGAGGAGTACGTCAAATGATTGCCCGGGAGCTGAAGGAAAAGCTGCGCCGCCGCCCACACGGAGGAGCTGTGCCGCCGGGAGGATATTGACGTGCTGTTCACCGGCCCTATGGACATCAGCCAGTCTCTGGGACATCCCGGGGATCCGGCCCATCCGGAGGTCCAGCAGGTGGTGCGGCAGGTCATTGATACCTGCAACGCAAACGAAAAGCCCTTCGGTATCTTCGTGGGCACCACGGAGGCCGCCCGGAAATACCGGGACCTGGGCGCGTCCTATATCGCCATCGCCTCTGACCTGGCGTTTATGGCCAAGGGCTATCACCAGATGGTGGACGAGAAATTGGATTTCGCTTCTTTTAGTGTTATTCCATGATTAGAGTCGCTT
>NZ_JAJEPW010000082.1:0-9639 GCF_020687045.1 Brotocaccenecus cirricatena | reverse complement strand
CCCGACACTGTGCCAGACGCACAGTGTCGGGGGCGTTTTTCCGTGTCTTAGTTATGAGCCAGTTCATTTAGGAGCAGCTTTCGATAGTCCACATCCAAGATGCCGCGATGGAAGTCCATCAAACGGTGTTCGTCGAACAGCTTTTCACAGAGCTTGGTCAGCGGATGATTCATTAGCTTTGCAGAAATGCCAGTCTCGTTGAAAAACCTTGCCCATGTGAAGACCTCTTCTAAATCCTCCTGCCCAAGCGTGGCAGGAATGATAGCGTTGCAGAGACGGACAATGGGGCTGTCCGCAAATCGCTCTGCGACTTCCTCCGGTGTGCATTCATAGCGGTCACAGTCAAAGGAAAGCGCATCCTCAATTTTAAGATAATTTTCGGTTTCATCCCGCGTCAAGGTTATGGTGTAGTCTCCCATACCGGACGGCACATCAATATTCTCCATGACATCAAGCTCGAAACGGGAGCCGCCGATGATCGCTTCAAAGGAGAAGGACTGACAGATTACTGCTGGGTTTTTGTCTATCTTGTCCTCATTCAGAAATGACAGCGGATTATACTCCGTCAGTTCCCAGCCGATTTTACCTCTCTCTGTTTGCTCGGCAATCTGCTGGATCAGATGTTGTTCTTCTTCGTGCAGATTTTCATTGTACAACATGATACACCTCCGTTTTCTGATTGTCGTTTTTTGGGGGGCTGCTCTATGTTTCCGAAGAGACTGCCGTTTGTATCATCATTCCTTGGCTGAGGGCAGACCTTCGTAAAACTTCCTAAGTTCGTCCAAACTGCTTGTCCGATTTTTGATGGGCAGGGAGTCCCATGTGATGTCATGATAGCGTTCAGGCGGCTCGTCCCGCAGTCTTCGGTCGATGATGCAGACAATGCCGGTGTCTGTGAAATTGCGGATCAATCGCCCGATACCTTGCTTGAGCTTGATAATCATTTCGGGAACGCGGACATCCATCAGAGCGTCCTTAGCAACAGAACACTTATACTCGATAATTGGATCGGGAACAGGAAACGGAAGCCGGAAAATGATAACATTGGAAAGGCTTTTTCCTTCAATGCTGATGCCTTCCCAGTATGCGCCCGTCCCCAGAAGCACGGAGTTCGTATCTTCCTTAAACTCATTCAGCACCTTGTCCTGCGACGATCCCGGCTGCTGCATCAGGATTTTGTACGGAAGATTTTTCTCACTGAGAATGGAGTAGACCTCTTCCATGTCGGTCTTTGCCGTAAACAGCACGAGTGCCTTTCCATTGGAAATGCTCAGGATCTCAAGCAGTCGCTCCACGCCCTTTTCAATGAAGGCTTCATGTTCTCTGGTCGGGTGCGGGAGATCGTCGCAATAGTAGATCATGGCGTGTTCATCGTATGGATATGGGGAAGGCTTTGGCTCGGATAAGCAGCCGCGATCACCAGCGGGAAAGCCGGTATTGCTGATAAAGTAAGAATACTGTTCTTCCAGAGAACCGTTCGTGGCGTTCGTCAGCGTGGCAGAGGTCAGAATTGTTCGCTCGTCCCCGTTGAAATATAGGCGGCTCACAATTTCTCTTGTGTTTTTAGGGCAATAGACGAGTTCCGTGTTGCTGCCGTGCTGCTCAATCCAGATCAACATATCATCTATCCGGTCAAGAAGCTCTGAAAGGGACTCGCTGACAGCATCCAGATCATCAGAGGCAGCAAAGGAACGGTTGTTTCTGAAATCCATGCTGGAATAAATCTGAATGCTGGACGAAAGGTTATGTATGGCGGCGTTCATTTCTGTAAGCAGCTCAACTGCGCTGCCGCTTTGGTCAAAGAAAAAGCGGTCAGCGTAGCGCATATCCTGATCTGCCTCGTTGATCTGCTTTTGGACTTGAGCTTTCAGGCAGTTATAAAAGGCGATGATTGAGCTTTCCGCCTCTCGCTTTTCACCGGACACACTGCTCTGGTCAGAGGATCGCAGCTCATAGAATGCGCTCTTAATCATTCCAAAGAGCATACCTTGCCCGAAACGCTCCGTTGTGGCACTCCGCACCTTATCATCCAAGTTGTGTGCTTCATCCACGACAAGCAGATCAGCGGCGGCGTTAATCAGCCCGTCCTGACCGCGCCGGAGTTTCATGAGGTGCTGGGTTAGAAAATCCTGATTGCACAGTACCACTCCATCCGTAAACTTTAATGCTGCGCGGACTTTGTAATACTTGCACTTCTTTTCACAGGAGCCGCAATTCTTCATGCTGAACCGCTGCACGTTTACCTTGTCCCAGACGCCTTGCGGCAAAACCTCCGGGAAATCCTTGCGTTCCTCATACCCCTGCTGGATTCCTTCTTTGAGCGCGTCCGGTGGGTCAGCCTTCGGGGCACACATATACTCATCTGCGCGTTTGTTGCAGAGATAATGTGTCTGTCCTTTTGCGAGGATGACATCGCTGTTCAGCCCAAGAAGGGGCATTACCGCATGGACATCGCGCCAGAGCTGTTCTTGAAGCGCAATGGTCGAGGTTGCGATGATAACCGGCTTGTTCATGCGTTTGCTGTACAGCAGCACCGGCACAAGATAGCCAAAGGACTTTCCAATGCCCACGCCAGCTTCAATCGCAAAATGCTGATCGTTTATGAGGGCGTCCACAATCTCAAAGGACATATCCTGCTGCCCCTCACGCATTTCCAAGCCATGCTGCGGGGCTTCATCCCAAAAGAAGGTGCTGACTTGCTCACTCATGGAGTACAGCTCTGCTTTTCTGCGCTTTTTCCGTTCCTCCGATGTATTGAATCCAAAATAGAATCTGTTGTCCATCCACATTCCTCCCGGAATAGAAACCAAGGCTATCCACGTTTCAGCTCAATGCTGACGTTTCCGTTCTCGTCGATAGTCAGCGTCATGTGCCTGATGTGCTTCTCATAGAACTGCCGCCGCTCTGCGGGAGACATTTCGATCCTCGTGTTTCGCAGAGCTGCATCAAACATATCGTTGACATTCAGGTGAACGGAGTTGTCAATCCAGCGGTACATCTCCTTGAACAGTGCGTTTTTCTTGATGTCCTCGCTGTTGCCGGAGTAGAAGTCATCCAGATAGCAGTAGAATATCCCAGATTCTGCAAGTGCTGCCTTCATATCCGGTCCGCATTTTTCCCGCTCAATCATGACAAGGAATCTGGCGTCCGGTAAGGAAGAGATCAGCCCCCAGTAGTCGGAATCGCTTGAGACGATGACGAAGGAATCCACTTGCTTCTGGTAGTGTTCCTGACAGGCTCTTGCGGTGAGCTTGATGTCTACCAGTGATTTGTTCTGCTTGATCCGCTCAATCATGATATGTTCAACGGGGATGCGGGTGTAGTTTTCAAGAATCCGCCATGCCGTAGCGGTGTGTACGTCATCAAAGAGAATGATCGCCGTAATCTTCTGCATGACCTCATAATCAAGATTTTTGAGCGTGGCGCACAGCTTGTACGGGTCGGAGTTTTCGCAGTCCACTACCAATACGGTCTTCTCACTGTTATCTATGAAGTCGTAGATATTGTTTTTTACAAAAGCCCCTGCATCGGAGACTTTACTGTATTCCGTGAAGGCGTCGCAATGCCATTGATAAAGCAGGGTAGCAAACTTCTTGTCATTATAGAGGACATTACCCTCGTCCATCGGAACCCAGTTGATGTACATTTGATAGGGGTAGTAGGAGAGACTTGCGTAATAGATGTCCGCAGCATCTTTCGTTCCGTCCTCTGTCAAGCCGTTTGGCATAATGAACAGCTCTTTTATGTACGCCCAGTTAATCCAGATTGGAAAGAGGCTTTTGCAGTTGTTAATGCGGTCTGAAATCAGCCGGTTGATCTCGATAATGTGGTGGCAGAGCTTTGTACTCGACTTTTTGATAAAGCTGATTCCGTCATTTGAAAGCTGCTGCATACTGGACATTGGAAGGATCTCAGGCATCGAAAGAAGCCCACGGTATTCCATCCGCATGATGTCATTTATTTTCCGGTAATTGCGCTCAATGGCGGTGCGGATGATACATAGATTCCGGATGATGCGGGCATTTTTATCCTGCTCAAGCCGGTTGTATATCTCTATCTTCGGCGGCTCGTGTTCATTTTGAAAAATACGGAGCGGGACGCCGATCAGGTAGGCAACCTTCGATACAAGTTCATAGGTGCTGTCTTTGTAGGCAATCTGCTCTCCGGCATATTCGACGCCATTCAACATGACTGAATTGCCCATGATCTACTCCTTTCTCGTAGGGGAGTTAAGCGGTCATTACATTGTCCGTCCACATCTCACACTGGCTCATGACAGTCTGGACTGCATCATCCATACCCTCAGGCGGATATTTGTGTTTTTTCAGCAGCCTTTTGACCAAGCGGCGCATTCCAGCTCTTGCGCTCTCTTTCTTTTGCCAGTCTATTGTCTGGTTTTTGCGAAGCAAATCTGTCAGCTCTTTCGTGATAGCAATAAGCTCATCATGCTCGTAAAAGTCCTTGATTGCTTGCGGCTTCGTGAGAGCATCATAGAAAGCAAGCTCGTCCGCTGTCAATCCGAGTTTTTCACCCTCGGCGGCAGCAGCGGCAATGTCTTTCGCCAGCTTGAGTAATTCTTGAATGACTTCCTCGTTGGTCAGCATTCCGTTCAAATAGCGGTTCATTGCGCTCTGAATGATTTCGGAGAACTTCTCAGACTTGACGATATTTGTTCGGCGGTAAACAGAGACCTGTTCGGAAATCAGTTTTTTCAGGAGTTCGACTGCAAGATTCTTCTCCTTCATGTTTGCCACTTCTTCAAGGAACTTCGGATCGAACAACGAAAACTCAGTCTGGACATCAGAGAAAAGGTTGATAACGCCTTCGCTTTTGATACTGTGCTTCAAAAGTTCGTTAATGCGCTCATTTACTTCCGGAAGCGTAAACTTCTTTCCGGTACCGCCTGAAACCAAGCGCACGGTCATTGTTCTTACGGACTCGAAGAAAGCTGCCTCCATGCGAGTTTGCTCGTCTACCAAGCTGCTGCACAGCGAAAGTGCCTGCTTGAGAAGCAGGGCTTCTTTGATAAACACATTCTGTGTCTTCTCATGGTCGGGAAGCTCGTACTCTGCAACACTCTTGCCGAGTATGAAGTTCACTCCGCCGCTGATGAGCTTCGCCCTGTCAAGGTCGCTTCCGGTCATGAATTTCTCATAACTGAATCCGTGGAACAAATCTCTGCAAATAGAGAGCTTTTCAAGGAACTTCGGATATGCAGCCTTGCTTACATCTGTATCACCATAGTTCTTCTTGTCTCTGGCAGTATAGTCGTTCATTGCCTGTTTCAGTGCCGCCGCAATACCGACGTAATCGACAACCAAACCGCCTTCTTTATCTTTGAAGACACGATTGACGCGGGCGATAGCTTGCATCAGGTTGTGTCCAGCCATCGGCTTATAGACATACATCGTAGCAAGGGAGGGAACATCAAAGCCGGTCAGCCACATATCCACGACGATGGCGATTTTCAGCGGAGAGTTGTTGTCTTTGAATTTCCGCGCCATATCGTCCTTATGAGCTTTGTTGCCGATAATCTCACGCCATTCTTCGGGATCGTTATTGCCTTGCGTCATGACCACTGCAATCTTTTCCGTCCACGCTGGGCGCAGCTCAAGAATGCGCTTATAAATCTTCATTGCTATGGGACGCGAATAAGCAACGATCATCGCCTTTCCGGTCAGGATATTCTCACGGTAATTCTCGTAATGATCAAGAATGTCATTTACCAAGGAATTGATCGTCTGGTCGGCACCGAGGATTGCTTCCATCTGACCAAGTTCCTTTTTGCTCTTTTCAATGACATACGGATCGGCGTTGTCGGCCATAATGTCATACTCATTATCGATCAGATGGAGGGTGTTCTCGTCGAGTTTCAGGTGAATCACACGGCTCTCGTAGTAGACGGGTCTGGTCGCGCCATCTTCAACTGCCTGTGTCATATCATAGATGTCGATGTAATCACCGAAGACTTCTCGTGTGCTGCGATCTTTTGTGGAGATCGGTGTTCCGGTGAATCCAATGTAGGTCGCATTAGGAAGCGTGTCTCTTATAATGCGGGCAGTGCCGATAACGGTTTTCGCCTCGACTTCGCCGTTGTCCTTCTGCTTGACCACAACCTTCTCATTGAGACCATATTGCCCACGATGCGCTTCATCAGCCATCACGATAATGTTCCGGCGTTCCGAAAGAGCTTCGTTGCTTTCTTCAAACTTCTGCATGGTCGTGAAGATTATGCCGTTTGCCTGTCTGTTTGCAAGCAGTTCTTTCAGATTCTTGCGGCTCTCAGCGTGCTGCGGCGTTTGCCGGAGGAAGTCCTTGCAGCGGGCGAATTGTCCGTAAAGCTGGTCGTCCAGATCGTTACGGTCGGTAATGACAACGATAGTGGGGCTTTCTAACGCTTCTTGCAGATAATGAGCATAGAAGACCATAGACAACGATTTTCCGCTGCCCTGTGTATGCCAGAAGACGCCGCCCTTGCCGTCTGTCACAGTCGCGTGCTTCGTAGACTCAATCGCCTTTTTGACTGCAAAATACTGATGATACCCAGCGAGTATCTTGAATGTATTCTGTCCATCCACATTAAAGCAGATGAAGTTTTTCACGATGTCAAGGAAGCGGGTCTTCTCAAACAGTCCTACAAAGAATGTGTCAAATGATGCGTGTTGCGTATTCTCATAGCTGCCGTCTGTTGTTTTCCACTCCATAAAGCGGTCTTCGCCGGACGTGATTGTACCAGCCTTTGAAGTGGTCAAGTCGCTCATGACACATACCGCATTATAAATGAACATAGAGGGGATCTCATGCATATAGTTCCGGAGCTGGCGGTATGCTGCGGAAGCGTCGGTTTCTTCGCGGGACGGAGACTTCAACTCCACAATGACGAGCGGGAGACCATTGACAAAGAGAATCACATCTGGTCTTTTTTCGGAGTTCTCAATGAAAGTCCATTGATTCGCAACTGTGAACTCGTTACTGGCAGGATTTTTGAAGTCTACAAGGTAAACAAGGGTAGAGCGTTCTTCACCCTTGTCATAGTATTTTACCGGGACTCCGTTTTGGAGGTAGTCCATAAAGACCATGTTCTTCTGCAAGAGCGTTCCAGTTTCAAAGTTCTTGAGCTTATAGATTGCCTCCGTCAGAGCGTCCATAGGCAGGCTCTTGTTGATCCGCTGCAAGGAAGGCAGCAGAACATCCTCATAAAGCGGCGAGTGATAATCGCGCTCCACGTCCGGTCCATAGATATAGTTATAGCCCAGTTCTTCATTGAGAAGCTGCAAGACAGCGTTCTCGTAATTTGATTCTGTAAAATATCCTGCCATAGTTTGTCACTCCCTTTTACGCCAGACTCGCCCCGAACTGATCCAGCGTGTTTTCTGCATCTCTGTCAGTGACGGGCTTATTCATCGCTTTTTCAATTAGGTTTAGAAGGCTTTTTGCTCTGTCGATGAAATAGCCATTGAAGTCATCTGCCTTCAATTCTGCATAGTTGATAAAGTGCGATTCCACCCGTGCTTGCAACTCATTCTCGGTCAGTCCATCAACCTTCTTTAGAATTGCCCCCAGATACTCACTCGGCGCATTTCCGCCAATCGAGCGGTTGGTGGCTGGAAGAATCGGGGTCTTGTTAATGATGGAATTATACCGTTCGCGCTTGATGCCCATTTTCTCGCAATATGCTTCGGGGAATATATGGTGAATATCCGGAGACTCAAGCATACTGTTTACAATGTCAATCGTCGTGTTGTTCATAAAGTCACGACACTTCTCCTTGTAAAGAAGAGCCATTATACCTTTATATGCCGCGCTCAAGCGAGTTTGAAGGGTTAGCAGCCGCGTAGAAGAAAAGACTGCGCTGTTAATCGTGTGCATTGCATTCGGACGTCCATTGACCTCTTCAACCATGTCCTCAATGTCATAGGCATAGCGGGTTTCGTTCGCACCGCCATACATCTCACCCAAAATCCCGCACCAATACCACCGAGAAAGAGTTTTGATTGTGTTTGGCTCATTGCATTTGGATTTTCCGAGAACAGCGCAGATTGCCGCAAGTGGAATCAACTGCGTTGTATAGGGCAAATCTCTTTGACGGAAAACGCACTGATCCCGAAGAAGAAACTCCTTTGCGATTTTGAACCCAGACAGCACTGCATCCCGGTTCGCTATGTACGATTCATAAGGAAGTCCCAGAACATCTTTCTTTTTGCAGGAGATTGTGTTTGTCTTTCCAGACTGCTTGTTCAAATAGCTTGTAAAGAGACAAACCGTTGTCAGGAAGGTAGTCTCATCAATCCCATCGAACAGGTCTGTTCTCAGCGTGTCACCGAAACCGCAAATTGTATTTCGACACTGCACCCAGTCTTTTCTCAGGTCAAAGTCTCTTGTGGCATAAGTTGCGGTAACAAGCTCAAACACCGTGAGAGGAACACCACCGGTATTGACGTTCTCAAACACCTTGCACACTGCCTCTCGCGGCGTGGACTTGTCCAGCGTAATCACAGGCAGCTTATACCCGGAAATTGTATTCAGCACATCCGCCTGAAAACGCTTGAACTCGTCCATTGCCTCCGGCTTCATTCCATAGTGCGTCATGTAGCCCATGAACCAGTCCATAACGGCGTTGCTATCGAACACAATATTGACCGGGAACAGCTTATTCTCGTATTCATATTCTCTGGTTGAGAGGTCGAGCTTCACATCACGGTCAAAGTTTTCTTTGATCTTGCGGTCTTCCGGAATAGACAAGACTGCATCAAAACGATCCTCATCATCGTCAAGGCACTTCTCCATTGAGAGATAGTAATAACGCTTAATAGCCTTGCCTTTTTCTGTTTTGGTCGAGACCGGCTCTTTAGAGGATGTTGCCTGATAGATGGAAGTAAGTCGCTGCTGTCCATCAAGAATCAAATGCTCCGGCTTTACTGAGACGCCTTTTACGCCCGTAATTGTGCGGTATTTGAATTGAATGTCCGGATTACCGTATTGTAGCCGCATAATGGCACCCATAGGGTAGCCTTGCGACAAACTGGCGATAATTCCTCTAATTCGGTTATCATCCCAAGTCCAGTCGCGCTGAAACTCCGGCAACTGCATTGAGCCGGACTTAACCTCCGCTAAAAGCTGACTTAGGTTTGTATCAAGAGATTGTGGTGAAATAATCACGTCTGCGCCTCCTTCATTGAGTTTTACTGATCGGACGAGCCCAGTCTGCTTTCCAAATCTGAAATATCGCTGCGGATGGAAGAGATGTCCGACTCAATATCGTCAACCCGCTCGGATAAAGAAGCCTGCTGACTTTGAATGTACTCCATTTGTGAGTATAGACCTCGCACTGCCAGAATCAATTCTACCATCAGCCCCTTATCATCGAGGGAGAGAAGACGGTCTTTTTCAGCCTGTATCTTTTCCGCCTCCTGTTGAAGCCGCTCTTTCTCACGAACTGCTTCTGCTGCGGCTTTCTCAAGACGAACCCGTTCCTTTTCAAGACGCTTTTTCTGGCGCTCGTCTTTGCTTTTTTTCAAGCTCTCCTGAACTTTATCAAACATGGTACAACCTCCAAATCAGGTAAACGATAATTTAGCAGCTTAGAGCTGGACAGCAGACACATCGATCTCGCCAGACATCAGTTTGGGCAGCAAATTA